>DATCVD010000049.1:0-7967 GCA_036567125.1 Pyrinomonadaceae bacterium
GCCGCCGCCCCGACGAGCGCGACGGCGAGCGGCGGCCAGAGTTTCTTCATCGGGATCGGGTTCAACGGGCGCGGGGCGCGAGGGTCAGGGAGGGCGCGAGCGACGCCGGCGCGGCGGCGTGAAATCTTTTCGGCGGCAAACTCATCGACGTTTTCCTCGCGCCCCCTCGGAAACGGTGAGCGCGGGGCGACGGGCTGAGATCGGTTCCTTCAGCCCGTCGCCCCGCGCCCGCCGTTCGCCGTTTCCCTCTACGGCCGCCGTCACGCGGCCTGCTCGGCGCGCTCGTCGGCCGGGAGTCGTTCGGAGCGCGCGAAGTATTTGTCGATGGTCGCCTCGCGCGGCTTCTTCGTTAAGAGCGAGACGACGATCATCAGCAGCGCCGACCCTAAGACCATCGGGACGACCGGCATGAAGCCGTAGATGGCCGTGCCGCCGGGCGTGCGCGCGACCAACTCCACGCCGCCGAGCGCGAGCGAGACGACGGGCGGCCCCGGCGCGGGCGCGGGCACGACCGCCTGATAGACGGCGACGCCGACGACCCACGCGGCCGTCCAGAGCGTCGAGGCGAGCGCGCCCCACTTCGTGCTGCCGCGCCAGAACAGCGCGGCGACGAGCAGGGGCGAGAGCGCGGCGTAGCCGGAGAAGGCGTACTGGATCGCCAGCTCGAAGATCGTCTCCGGCGCGTTCAGCGCGACGACGTAGGCGAAGAGCGTGAGGATGATGACGAAGATTCTCCCGGTCATCACCTGCACGCGTTCGCCGAATCGCCGCTTGCCGCCGTAGAAGGCGAACACGTCCTCCGTGAACATGGTCGAGAGCGCGAGGATTTGCGAATCCGAAGCCATCACGGCGGCCATGATCCCGGCGCCGAGGATGCCGGCGAGCCAGAGCGGCGCGTAGCGTTTCAGCAGGATCAGCAGCACGTCGTCGCCGGCCGCCTGCTCTTTCAGGTGGTCGCGCTGTTCGGGCTGCATCTGCCGCCCCTGCGTGGCGAGCACGCGCCGCGCCTCGATCTTCTGCTGGATTTCGGGCACGTCCCGCACGTTGTTGGCGACGACGCCGAGGAAGACGCACGGCAGCCAGATCGCCATGATGCAGATCGGGTAGAAGATGACGGTCTTGCGGAACTGCCCCATCTTGCGCGCCGTCAGGCAGAAGATGGCGATGTGGGGGAAGGCGATGGCCGAGAGCGGGATGAAGGTGTAGCTGAAGAAGTAGTAGGGCGAAATCCTTTCGCGCGTCAGCAGCGGCGCGAACGCGGGCGACTGCTGCAACTGGTTAATCGCGTTCGAGAAGCCGCCCATCGCCGAGCCGATGACGATCACGGCGATGCTTCCGAACAGCAGGAACAGCACGGTCTGGAACGCGTTGACCCACGCCGTCCCGCGCATCCCGCCGAAGAAGACGTAACTCATCACGACCATCGCGACGACCGCGCCGCCGAACCAGAACGGCACGACGCCGCCGCTGATGACGTTCAGCGTCTGCCCGCCGCCCATCACGCCGATGATGATGTAGGGCAGCAGGAGCGCCGCCTGCACGGCGAAGATGACCGTCCCGATGTGCCCGCACTCCCAGCGGTCGCGGAAAATCTGGACGGGCGTCATGAACCCGTACCTCTTGCCGAGCGCCCAGACGCGCGTGCCGATGAGGAAGATGGTCAGCGGGATGACGAGCGCCGACGAGGTCGCCATCAGCCCGAACGTGACGACGCCGTTGTTGAAGGCGTGGCCCGACGAGCCGAGGATGGCGAAGGCCGTCATGTTCGTCCCGAACAGCGAGAGCAGGAAGACGAACGGCCCCAGCGAGCGGCTGGCGAGGAAGTAGTCCTCGGCCTCCTCCTTGCCCTTCGCGCGGCGGAAGGCGAAGACGCCGATGTAGACGACGACGGCCAGATAAATGAAGACGACGATTGCCGGGATCAACGCGCCTCGCCCCCTTTCTTCTCGGCCGCCTCGGCCTCGCGCTCAAGGTGGCCGGGCCACGCGAAGGTGACGAGCAGCCACATCAGGAGCGCGGCCGCCGTGGCGAAGCAGGCGTGGTAAAAAAGCCCGATGGGGATGAAGCCGAAGACGATGGGGTGCGGCGTGCGCCAGTTCCAGAAATCTTGGTGGAGCACGTAGAGCGCGGCGACGGCCGCGGCCAGAAGTATTCTCTTCATCAGCTTTTCGGTGGAAACCGCGGGGCCGTCCGGGACGTAACAGTGCATAGTGGGCCGGGCAGTTTGCCGCAGTCAAGCGCGGCCGTTAGAATACCCGGTCGGTCTCCCTAGCCGGCCCGCGTCCCTGAATCTTGAAGACGTAATAAAACCGATGAAATCCCTGACACCGAACCTGCGCTCTCTCTTACGAGCGGCGCTCGCGGCTTGTTTCACCGTCCTGCTCGCGGCCTCCGCCGCCTCCGCGCAGCAGACGGACGCCACCGTCACCGGCGAGGCCAAAGACCAGAACGGCGCGGCCGTGGCCGGCGCGCAGTTGACGGCGCGCAACCTCGAAACCGGCTTCACCCGCACGACCACGAGCGACGCCGAGGGGCGCTACACCTTCGCCTCGCTGCCCGTCGGCTCCTACGAGATCCGCGCCGAGAAGGCCGGCTTCCGGCCCTTCGCGCAGCAGCTGCGCGTCACCATCGCCGAGATGGCGGTCGTCAACCCGGCGCTTGAGGTCGAGCAGGTCGGCGAGCAGGTGGACGTGACGGACGCGGCCGTGCTCGTCAACACGCAGACGCCGGAGCTGAGCTACCTCGTCAGCGAGCGGGCCATCGAGGAGCTGCCCCTGAACGGGCGCAACTACACCGACCTCGCGTTCTTGCAGCCCGGCGTCATCGCCTACCCGCACCGCGAGGGCGGCTCAATCGTCGCGCACGGGACGGGCGCGAGCGTCAACGGCCAAGACCCGCGCTCGAACGTCTACCTCATCGACGGCACGCCGCAGAACGACTTCACGAACGGCCCGGCCGGGAGCGCCGCCAACACCGTGCTCGGCATCGAGTCGATCCGCGAGTTCCGCGTCGAGGCCAACTCCTACTCGGCCGAGTTCGGCCGCAACAGTGGCGGGCAGATCAACGCCATCTCGAAGTCGGGCACGAACGACTGGCACGGCTCCCTCTACGAGTTCCACCGCAACGACAACTTCGACGCGCGCAACTTCTTCGACACGGAGCGCAAGCCCGAGTTCAAGCGCAACCAGTTCGGCTTCTCGCTCGGCGGCCCCGTCGAGCGCGAAAAGACCTTCTTCTTCGCCAACCTCGAATTCCTGCGCGAGCGGCTCGGCATCAACAAGCAGACCGTCGTGCCCGACGCGGCGTCGCGCGCCCGCGCCGTCGCCTCCGTGCGGCCCTACCTCGACCTCTTCCCGCTGCCGAACGGCCAGAACCTCGGCGGCGATCTGGCGGTCTTCACCTTCGGCTTCAGTCAGGAGACCGATCAGTACTACGCGATGGGCCGCGTCGATCACATCTGGAACGACCGCCACCAGTCGTTCGCGCGCTACACGCTCGACGACGCCGACCAGCAACTGCCGACCGACTTCCCGCAGTTCCCGCGCTCCTTCCGCTCGCGCAACCAGTTCGTCACGGCCGAGCACCGGTGGGTGCAGTCGGAGCGCACCGTCCACACCTCGCGCTTCGGCTTCAGCCGCACGCGGATCGGGCAGCAGGTCGAGGCCAACCTCGGCGTCGAGCTGCCGCCCTTCGTGCCGGGCCGCGAGCTGATCGGCAACATCGACATCGGCGGCGTCCCGCGCTTCGGCCCGCAGACCTCGGCCGACGTGCGGCTCACGCAGAACGTCTTCGGCTTCGAGCACGGCGTCGTCCACACGCGCGGGCGACATTTGATCAGGGCGGGCGGCTTGGTCGAGCGCTATCAGGACAACATGGTCAACCCGACCTTCTCGCTCGGCATCTTCACCTTCAACACCGTGCAGGCCTTCCTCGCCAACCAGCCCGCGCGCTTCCTCGGCCTGACGCCCGAGGGGGCGCTCGACCGCTACTGGCGCTTCACCCTCTTCGCCGGCTACATCCAAGACACCTACCGCGCCCACCCGCGCCTGACCTTGAACGCCGGCCTGCGCTACGAGACGACGACCATGCCCGTCGATCTCTACGGGCGCGACTCCGCCCTGCCGAACATCCTGACCGACACCGCCCCCACGGTCGGCGAACTCTACGAGAACCCGACGCGCAAGAACATCTCCCCGCGCGTCGGCTTCGCGTGGGACGTGTTCGGCGACGGCAAGACGAGCGTGCGCGGCGGCTACGGCATCTACTTCAACACGAACAACCAGCAGAACCTGATCGTGACGGTGACGAACCCGCCGGCCACGCCGCGCGTCGCCGTCGCCGCGCCGGCCTGCGCCATCACGTTCCCCGTCGCGCCCTTGAACTGCGCCTTCGCCAACTCGATCCGCCCCGTGCAGTTCGACCTCGACAACCCGTACGTCAACGTCTACAACCTGAACGTGCAGCGCGAGCTGTGGTGGGACACGGTCGTCATGGTCGGCTACGCCGGCTCGCGCGGCGTCCACCTCCTGCGCAGCAGCGACGCGAACACGGCCGTCCCCGTCCGCCTCGGCGAGGGCCAGTACTTCTACCCGGCCGGCGCGCCGCGCCGCAACCCCGCCTTCTCGACCATCGAGCTGAAGTCGTCGGACGGCAACTCTTGGTACAACGCCGGCCTCCTCGAAATCCGCAAGCGGTGGGGGAACGACTTCAACTTCCAGTCGTCCTACACCTTCTCGCGCAACATCGACACGACGCAGGCTTCGACCTTCTTCTCCGACGCGACCAACGGCACGACCTCGGCCATGCCCGAGTTCCCCGACCTCAACTACAACAAGGGTCTGGCCGACTACCACGCCAAGCACAACTGGGTCGTCAACTTCACGTGGGCCATCCCCTTCGCGCGCTCGCTCGAAGGCTGGCGCGAGACCGTCTTCGACGACTGGCAGCTCTCAGGGATCGGGCAGGCGCGCTCGGGGAACCCGCTGACCGTCTTCCTCCAAGCTAACCGCTCGCGCTCGCTCTGGCAGCCGTCCATCGGCCCCGGCATCGGCTTCGACCGCCCGTCCATCGCGCCGGGCTTCACCTACGAGACGGCCGTCACCGGCGACCCGAACCAGTACTTCGACCCCGCCGCCTTCGTGCTCCAGCCCGCCGGCTTTCTGGGGAACACCGGGCGCGGCGCGTTCATCGGCCCGAACTACCGCAACTTCGATCTCTCGGCGACGAAGAACTTCCGCTTCGCGTCGCCGCTGAACGAGGCGACGAACATCCAGTTCCGCGTCGAGGCGTTCAACCTCTTCAACCGCGCGAACTTCGCCGCGCCGGAGCTGCGTTTCGGCACGCCCTCCTTCGGCCGCATCCGCTCGACCGTCACGCCCTCGCGCCAGATTCAACTCGGCGTCCGGCTGGCGTTCTAGAAGAACCGCGGGGCGCGGGTTAAAGACAGCTCGACTCTTTAACCCGCGCTCCGCAACCGTCCGCCCTCTGTGGTAAAACTTCCGCTCGGCCAGCTCTCGACTTTGAACGGATAGTCTGACGCTCGTCTCTTCGCCAATGGAAAGAGGAAAACAAAAGTCTATGCTCTGGGTTCTGTTCGTCGTCGGCGCGGTGGTGTCGTGGGGGATGTACGGGGCGATGCTGCATCAGGGGCAGGTCAGGCTGGGCAGCCCGATGAAGGCGCTGCTCTGCGTCGGGATCGCCTACTTCCTCGTCGGCGTGCTCGTGCCCGTCGCCACGCTCGCCACGCAGGGCGAATTCAAAGGCTTCACCGCGAACGGGACGACCATCGCCATCGTCGCCGGCATACTCGGCGCGGCCGGCGCGGTCTGCATCATCTTCGCGTTCCGCTACGGCGGCCTGCCGCTCTACGTGATGCCGCTCGTCTTCGCCGGCGCGCCGCTCATCAACGTCATCTTCACGGCCATCCTCCACCCGCCGAAAGAACGGCCCAGCCCCCTGCTCTACTTCGGCTTCCTCCTCGCCGCCGCCGGCGCGGGCATGGTGCTCTACTTCCGGCCCAAGTCTTAAGCCGTTTTACGAAACGATAAAACCGGGTGGCCGCGCGTGACTGACGCGCGGCCACCCGGTTTTTTACAACGTCGCGGACGTTACTTCGTCGCGCGCTTGCCGATGGCGTAGAGCGCCTTCGCGGTGCGGATGAAGAGTTGGCCGTCGGAGACGGCGGGCGACGAGAGAGCGTATTCGTTGAGCGCGTTCTCGGCCAGAATCTCGAACGCGGGGCCGGCCTTGAAGACGGAGGTCAGGCCGTCCTCGCTCGTCGCGTAAATCTTGCCGTCGGCCAAGACGGGCGAGGCCGAGTAGGTTCCGGGCTTGAGGCGCTGCTGGCCGTAAACCTCCTTGCCCGTCTTCGCGTCGTGGCAGTAGACGATGCCCTTGTCGTTGACGATGTAGAAATACTTGCCGTCGGTGACGGGCGTCGGCACGTCAGGCCCGTTCGGGGTTGACCAGAGCAGGTGCGAGGTCGTCACGTCGCCGCGCCCGCCCGCTCGGAGGGCGAGCAGCGGCTTGATGCGCGTCGGCGCGTAGATGACGCCGTCGTAAACGACGGGCGACGCGACGATGCGGTAGAAGGGCGCGTTCTCCGGGTTCAAGCCCCGCGCGCGCCACAGCTCTTTGCCGGTCGCCGGGTCGTGGCCCGTCACCACGTCGCCGCCCGTGACGACGATCTCGGTCGCCTTGCCGTGGCGCAGCAGCGCGGGCGTCGAGTAGGAGTCGGGCGACTCCTGAATCGCGTCCGTCGGGCGCTCGACTTTCCACAGGGTCTTGCCCGTCGCCTTACTGATCCGCAGGACGTAAGACGGCTCGTCGGTCTTCATCCCGTGCAGGACTTGCACGTAGAGCGAGTCCTCGTGGAGCAGCGGCGAGGAGGCGTAGCCCCAGTTGAGTCCGAACTGGCCGTAGTCCTTCTGGATGTCGCGCGCCCAGACCTCCTTGCCCGCGAAGTCGAAGGCTTTGAGCACGCCCGTGCCGCTCATGATCCAGACGTGGCGGCCGTCGGTCACGGGCGAGGGCGAGGACATGTTGTGCTTGCGCATCATCTTGTTGCCGCCGCCGAGCCGCTGCTTCCACAGGATCGAACCCTGCCGCTTGTCCACGGCCCAGAGGAACAGGTCGTCGCCCTCGGCGACATTCAGGAAGATGTGGTTGCCCCAGACGATGGGCGTCGAGCCGCTCCGGTCGGGGAGCGCGAGTTTCCACGCGACGTTCTCCTCCGGCGACCACTTGAGCGGCAGGTTCCGCTCGTCGCTCGTGCCGTTCAGGAACGGCCCGCGCCACTGCGGCCAGTTGCCCGCCCGCCCCACGTTCGACCCGGCGAGCACGAACACGGCCGCCAGCACACATAGCTTCACGCGCATAAATCTTTCCTTCCCTCCTCGCATGAGATGGCCCTAATATAGCGCAACTCGACCGGGACTTGAACGCTCTTCTCGAAGCCGATGGAAGCCAACTTCAGGCCGGCCGCCGCCGCGGACGTGGCCGCCCTCCTGCCGATGATCCGCGCGCTGTGCGAGCACGACGGGACGGCGTTCGACGAGGCGGCCGTGGGCCGCGCGCTCGCGCAGGTGATCGCGGACGAGTCGCTGGGCCGCGTCTGGGTGATCGAGTGGGGCGACGCCCCGGCCGGCTACGTCGTCCTCACCTTCGGCTTCAGCCTTGAGTTCGGCGGGCGCGACGCCTTCGTCGACGAGTTGTACGTGCGCGCGGAGTTCCGCGGGCGGGGTCTGGGGCGGCGCGCCATCGAGCTGGCCGAGCGCGCCTGCCGCGAGCGGGGCGTCGGCGCGCTGCACCTCGAAGTCGAGCGCGCGAACACGCCCGCGCAGGAGCTTTACCGCCGCGCCGGCTTCCGCGACCACGACCGCTACCTGCTGACGAAACGGCTCGACGGCTGAGCCGGGTCACTCCGCGCGCAGCGCGGGCAGCAGCGGCGAGCGCAGGGCGGCGACCGT
>DATCVD010000050.1:0-4138 GCA_036567125.1 Pyrinomonadaceae bacterium
CGCGGCCGTCGAGCCGCCGGGCGAGGCTGACGGGGCCGAGACTTCGGCGCTCGACGAACGTGCGTCGCCGGCCGCGAAGCAGGCGCGCGCGCGTCGCCTGTTGCTGTGCTTGGACGGCGTGCCGCTCGAAGTGATCCGGCGGGCGAAGTCGCGCGGGCTGTTCGACAACTTCCACGAGCCTTCGGGCCTGCTCTCGCCCTTCCCGACGATGACCAACATCGCGCTCTCGGCGATGATGAATGCTTCGCCCCCACTCGGCTACGAGAGCCTCTACTTCGACCGCGAGGCGAAGGAACTCAGGGGCGGCATCCGCAAGTACATCGGCCGCCGCACGCCCGACAAAATCCCGTCGTCCTACATGGACGAACTCGACTATCAGGAGCCGCTGCCCTTCGAGTTTCTGGTCTACGTCGCGCCCGACGCGGTCTGGCAGGCCGACATGCGCCGCTTCCGCGAACGCTTCCGCGGCGCGCCGCAGGATCGCGACTTCTTCGCCTTCCTCAAAGGCACGGACGGGCTGCTGCACATCTGCGGCCCGCGGCAGCTGGAAGTCGCGCTCGAATCGCTCGACCGAATCCTGAAGGAGATTCAGGCGTGGTGCGGCGACGAGACCGAGATCGTGCTCTTCTCCGACCACGGCATGAATCTGGAAGAGAACCGCCGCGTGCATTTGCAGACGCACCTGCGTGGCGCGGGCTTCCGCGTCGCGGATCGCTTCGGCGTCGCCAAGCGCGGCGACCGCAACAGCGTCGCCGCGCCCGGCTTCGGCCTGTGCGGCTACGTCGCGCTCTACTGCTCGGACGAGACCGACCCGGCGCAGGTCGCCGCCTCGCTCGCGTCGCTCAAGGGCGTCGACTTCAGCGTCTACCGCGAGGGCGCGTCGGCGGTCGGGGTCTGCGGCGCGCGCGGCGCGGCCCGCGTCACGCGCGCGGAGAACGGGCGCGGCGCGCTCTACAACTACGAACAACTGAGCGGCGATCCGCTCGAACTCGCCGAGGTCAGGCGCTCGCTCATCGGGGCGGGCGAACTCGACGCCGACGGCTTCGCCCCCGACGCCGCGTGGTTCGCGCGCACGGCCGGGCACAGTTACCCGGACGCGCCCGCGAACCTCTTCAATTCGCTCCACCGCGAGCGCGTCCGCCACACGGCCGACGTGCTGGTGAGCCTCGCGGACGGCTACTACTACGGCATGTCCTTCTTCAGCCGCTTCGTCCGCCTGCTCGCCACGCACGGCAACGCCCTGCGCTCCTCCTCCCACGCCTTCCTGATGAGCACGCACCGCCGGTTCCCCGCGCACGTCCGCGCCGACGACGCGCAGCCGCACCTGCGCGGCTGAGGGGGCCGCGCGAAAGGCTCGTCACCTTGCGAAGCCTCTTCACAGAGAGCGAGAGTGGGAGCACTTTCGATCTACAGACTGCCGCGGTTCGACTGATTCAGTACCTCTGCGCCGGGGCGGCGGTCGAAGCCCTGATGCTGCTTCTGACTTTCCTCTCGTTCCAACTTTCCTGTGAACCTTGCCTGCATGTGACTCTCTGGCCTTCGAGCTTCGTGGCGCTGCTCACTTGGCCGATGTGCAGCCACACGGCGGTCGCCTGCGCCTACGTCGGCATCGTGGTCAGCGTCCCCGTCTACGGCCTCGCGTCTTACCTCGTCGTCCGGCTGGTTAGGGCGGCGCTGAAGGCGCGGGGCGAGGATGACGCTCCCCGGTAGCGTCCGGAACGCGGGGGCGTCGCTTGACCGCCCGCCTCCGTCGCGCTTACAAGTGCGGGGTGATGAGCACTACAGCCGAAAGCCCCCCCGCCGTCGAGACCGTCAACCTCGTCCGCCGCTTCGGCGACTTCGCGGCGGTCGATCACGTTAACCTCAGAGTCGAGCGCGGGCAGTTCTACGGCTTTCTGGGGCCGAACGGGGCGGGCAAGTCCACGACGATCAAGGTGCTCACGGGCCTGCTCGCGCCGACGGCGGGCGCGGCGCGCGTGCTCGGCTTTGATGTCGCGCGCGAGCCGCTGGAGGTGAAGCGGCGGATCGGCGTCGTGCCCGAAGACCTGAATTTGTTCGAGCGGCTGACGGGCGCGGAGATGCTTTCGTTCACGGGCCGGATGTACGGCTTGGGCCGCGCCGAGACGGCCGAGCGGGCGCGCGAGCTGCTTGAGCTGATGGAGCTGGACAGTGATCCGCGCAAGCTCGTCGTCGAGTACTCGCACGGGATGCGCAAAAAACTGTCGCTCGCCTGCGCGCTCATCCACCGGCCCGAAGTGCTGTTCTTGGACGAGCCGTTCGAGGGCGTTGACGCCGTCGCCTCGCGGACGCTCAAGGGCCTGCTGCTGCGCCTCACCGGGCGGGGGCTGACCGTCTTCCTCACCTCGCACGTCTTGGAGATCGTCGAACGACTCTGCACGCACATCGGCATCATCAGCGAGGGGCGACTCGTCACGACGGGCGCGCTCGACGAGCTGCGCCGCGGCATCGAGATCGGCGACCGGGAGGGCGACGGCCGCGCCCTCTCGCTCGAAGACTACTTCATCCGCGTCGTCGGCGGCGCGCGCACCGCGGGCGACGACGCGCTCTCGTGGCTGAAGTAGCCGTTAGCTGTTAGCTGTTAGCTGTTAGCCAAAACAGAAGGTGGGGGGCGGAAGGCGGAAGGCGGCATGGAGAAGTGAAGAAGGCGGGAGGCAGTCGGATCGAGACTGCCTCCCGCCTTCTTCTTTTTCCGAAAGCTAACGGCTAACAGCTAACAGCTAACGGCTACTTGTTCGCCGCCCGCTTGGCCGAGGGGCGCGAGAGGGCGCGGGCGGGGGCGTGGCCGCCGGGCGTGTCGGTGAGCAGCTCGTCGCCGACCGTCTCGACGTTGACGACGAAGCGGAACGCGCCCGTCTGCGCGACGCCGAGGCGGAACTCGACGTTGACGGAGGCGTCGGGTGCGAGCGGCGCGGAGAGCGTCACCTCGTTGACGCGCAGGCTGGAGTTCAAGCCGCCGCCCGCGGGCTGCGCGGGCGGCGCGTCTTCGACCGCCATCCCGCTGAGCGCGACCGCGCCCGCGCCGACGGTGCGGTTCGCGGAGTCGAGCACGCGCAGGTCGGCCTGCCCGCCGCCGGGCGCGTAGCCGGGCGAGTTGAAAGTCGTGATGTCGACGACGCGGAAGCGCAGCCGCGTGACCGTCGCGCCCGTCTTGTTCGTCCAGCGGCGGCGGATCAGGAGCGCGCCCTGCGGGGCGTTCGGCTCGGCCGTCTGGGTGCGGACGCGCGCGCAGATCGAGTCGGGGTCGGTGTCCTGCCCCGTGCACGCGCCGATGAAGGACGACTTGAAGCGCGCGTTGCGCTCGGCCGGGCCGGAGAGGTTCTGCGGGCCGGGCGCGCCGAGCTGCGACTGCGCGCCGCCGACCGTGCCGCCGCCGGTCGAGACGAGTTGGAAGTCGTCGGCGTTGTCGTCCGTGTCGAGGGGGCGGCCCGAGGCGAGCTTGCGGACGAAGCTGTACTCGGTGTCGATGCCGACCGCCGCGCTGCCGATAGGCGCTATCCCAGCGCCCTCGCGGAAGGCGCACGGCTCGACGCCCTGCGCGCAGGCGGACGTGAAGCCGGCCGCGTCGAGTCGCTTCGGGAGCGCGGCCGCTATACCGGCGGGCGTGGAGAGGTTGACGGCGACGGTGCTGAAGACGGCGACGCCCGAGTCGGTCGGGATGTCGCCGGAGTAGAACTCGTCGCCGGGCGCGTACTGGTAGAGGCCGCTGTAGCCCGTGCCCGCGACGAGGTAGTGGCGGCGCGCGGGGATGAGCGTGCCGTTCGGGATGATCAGGCTGCGGTTGTTGGGCGAGACGACGAGCCAGCCCGAGGTGTTGTCGGGCGTGTTGACGACGATGGCCGAGTCGGTGTTGTTGTACAGCTCAACGAAGTCTTCCGTGATGACGACGGCGGGGCCGCGGAAGCGGAACTCGCTGACGAGCAGATCGCCGGCCCGCGGCGCGGGCGTGCGGACGAAGTTGACGACCTTCGTCCCGTTGAGCGAGACGGCGTCCGGCGCGGCGGGGAACTGGCGCGAGCGCGGGTAGTAGCTCGACGACGCGCCGTCGGACGCCGCGACCGATCACAACGAGCCGCTTGCCGACTTCATCGCTGCACGAATAGAGCGGCGCGAGCAACGG
>DATCVD010000051.1:0-3739 GCA_036567125.1 Pyrinomonadaceae bacterium
GGGCCGCCGCGCGCCTCCGGCAAAATCTGCGTCGGGACTTCGGCGGTCGAGAACCTGCGGGTCGGCGCGCCGCAGCGGCGGCAATACTGCTGCCCCGCGAAGAGTTCCGCGCCGCAACTGCTGCAAAGCTCAGCCATCGGACTTGTCACCCCGGCCGCGGGCAGGTGCGGGACTCTCTTGCGCGCCCGGCGGCCGGGAGGATTTTAGTCACGCCCGCTCCCTTTCGACAACGCCGCAGCGGTCGCGCTGGTTCGCGTGAAAATTGTAAAGGGAAGGCCGGGACTCATTCCGCCTTCCCTTTTTACTTCGCGTCCGTGCCATCCGCCCGCTATCGCCATTCAGCGTCCTTCACGACGCCCCCTCGTTTATCAAGTAGCAGGATTCGCTTTTTATCCCCCGACAGGAACGGCATCGCCAGACTGTAGCCGCCGCCCAAGTGGTGATAGGTCATGCCGCCGCGCGCGCTCACCTGAACTTTCTTCTTCCGCCAGACGCCGAGCTTCTTCAATGCCTCCTCCCCCGACATACCGTCCCTGAGCAATGACATTCTGCCCTCGATGCGGCAAATCTCTTCAAGGCTGAAAGCCGCGCCAGCGTCCCTTTTACTTTTTGCGTCGGCGGCTCGGCAGGGACTTACGCCCTGTCCCTGAACCTGTAAGAGTGCGAGCAATAAGAAAAGTGTCTTCATTTCCCGCGAAGCGAAATAGCGTAATACCCCTTCGGCCTCACCTCCCGCCGGGCAGATCAGACCAGCCGCGCGTCAGGTAGTCGCTCATGGTGAGCGCGATCATGATGATGAGCCAGAGGAAGCCGCTGGAGATGACGACCCACGTCAGCCGCGGGCTGTAGCGGACGTGCATGAAGTAGAGGATGACGAGCACCGCCTTCGTCACCGCGATGGCGAGCGCGATGGTCGTGTTGACGGCCTCGTTGCCGAAGTCGAACTGCGCGGCGAGCACCGTGATGAGGGTCAGCACCATCAGCGCGCCGAAGATGGCGAAATAGACTGTCCGCGAGACGATGTGTTCCGACATGACTGTTAAAAGCCCTCGTCAGTGCCCGCCGCCGCCGTGGGCCGCGAGGTTCGCGCCGAGCAGGTAGAGCAGCGGGAACAGGAAGATCCAGACGATATCGACGAAGTGCCAGTAGAGGCCGCCGAGTTCCACCGGCGCGTGGTATTCGGGCGTGTAGCGGCCCTTGCGCGCGAAGTAGATCAGGACAAGCATCATGCCGATGCCGATGATCATGTGGAGCGCGTGCAGCCCCGTCATGGCGAAGTAGATCCAGTAGAACATCTGCACGGAGCGCTCGGAGACGCCCTCGGGGATCGGGTGCCCCGTGCCCCACGACCAGAAGCCGCGGACGGGGACGTGCTTGTCGCGGATCTTCTCCGCGTACTCGAACGCCTTGACGACGAGGAAGACCGAGCCGAGCACGGTCGTGACGGCGAGGAACAGGATCTGGCTGCGCCGCGCGCCGGTCTGCGCGAAGTAGACGGCGAGCGCCATCGTCAGGCTGCTCCCGATCAGGACGACGGTGTTGAGCGCGCCGAGCTTCCAGTTGAGCGTCGAGCTGGCGAAGGCGAACGACGCCTGATTCTGCGTGCGGTAGATGACGTAGCCGGTGAACAGCCCGCCGAAGAACATGATCTCGGTGATGAGGAAGACCCACATCCCCAAGGTTCCGGCCTCGCGCTGCTGTTCGAGGTTGTCGAAGTGGTGCGCGAGCGCGCCCTGCGCGTGCTGCTCAGAGTCGGTCAGGTGAATTTCGTCGGCCGTGTGCGCGTGTGCCAAAGTCCGATTCCCTCCCCCGGCGAAACTACTGCGGCTTGACGTCGGTGTGCGCGCCGTGCGCGGGCTGCGCGGGCCGGCTGTCGTCGCCGTCCGTCAGCCCGATGACGCGCATCTCCTCGACGGGACGGTACTCGTAAGCCTCCCACGTCACGATGGGCGTGGTCGCGAAGTTCTCGGTCGGCGGCGGCGAGAGCGTGCGCCACTCAAGGCCCGTGCCCGGCCACGGGTTCGCCGGCGCGAACTTGCCGTAGCGCATCGACCACAGGAAATAGACGCCCGGGATGATCAGCCCCGCGGCGAGGATCGACGCGCCCGCCGACGACAGCACGTTCAGCGCCTGCCACATCGCCTCGTTCGGATCGTAGGCGGCGTAGCGGCGCGGCATCCCGAGGCTCCCCAAGAGGAACTGCGGGAAGAACGTCAGGTTGAAGCCGACGAAGATGACGAGCGCGCCGAAGCGGCCCCAGCCGTCCGGGTACATGCGGCCCGTGATCTTCGGCCACCAGTTGTGCAGGCCGCCGAGGAAGCCCATCAGCGCGCCGCCGACCATGATGTAGTGGAAGTGCGCGACGATGAAGTAGGTGTCGGTCAGGTGAACGTCCGTGCCGAGGCTGGCGAGGAAGAGGCCGGTCAGCCCGCCGATGGTGAACAGGCCGATGAAGCCCATCGCGTAGAGCATCGGCGTCTGGTAGGAGATCGAGCCCTTGTAGAGCGTCGCCGTCCAGTTGAAGACCTTGACGGCCGAGGGGATCGCCACCGTGAACGAGAGGACGGAGAAGATCAGGCCGGCGTAGACCGACTGGCTCGAAGAGAACAGGTGGTGGCCCCAGACGAGGAAGCCGAAGACCGCGATCGCCAAGCTGGAGAAGGCGACGAACGAGTAGCCGAAGATGTTCTTGCGCGAGTGCGTGGAGATGAGTTCGGAGACGACGCCCATCGAGGGCAGGATCATGATGTAGACGGCCGGGTGCGAGTAGAACCAGAAGAAGTGCTGGAAGAGGACGGGGTCGCCGCCGAGCGTCGGGTCGAAGATGCCGATGCGGGCGATGCGCTCCAGGGCGACGAGCAGCAGCGTGATCGCGATGACGGGCGTGCCGAGGATCATGATCAGGCTCGTCGCGTAGTGCGACCAGATGAAGAGCGGCAGGCGGAACCACGTCATGCCGGGCGCGCGCATCGTGTGGATCGTGACGATGAAGTTCAGGCCCGTCAGGATCGAGGAGAAGCCGTTGATGAAGATGCCGATCCCGACGGCCGTCACGTAGGTGTTCGAGAAGGTGGTCGAGTAGGGCGTGTAGAACGTCCAGCCCGTGTCCACGCCGCCGTTGAGCAAGGCCCAGACCGTGATCACCGCGCCGATCATGTAGAGGTACCAGCTGAGCAGGTTGATCTTCGGGAAGGCCAAGTCCTTCGCGCCGATCATCAGCGGCACGAGGAAGTTCCCCAAGACCGCCGGGATCGACGGGATGAGGAAGAAGAAGATCATGATGATGCCGTGCTGGGTGAAGAGCTTGTTGTAGGTCTGCGCCTGAAAGATGTCGTTGGCGGGCGTCGCCAGCTCCAGCCGGATCGCCGTCGCGTAGAGGCCGCCGACGATGAAGAAGATGGTGATGGAGACGAGGTAGAGGATGCCGATCCGCTTGTGATCCTTCGTCAGCAGCCACGACCAGACGCCGTAGTCGGCGTTGATGTAGTTGGTGTGCGGGAAGCGGGCGCGCGAGCCGGCCCGCTCGGGCCGCGGCGTCCCCGGCGTCGCCGTGTCGGCCGCGCCCTGCGGCGGAATCGGGAACGGGCTATCGATGGAACTCATAAAGTATTAAACCTTCTCTCCCCTGTCTGTCCCTGAACTCGTCAGCGGTTGCTGTTGCCGCCGCTGCGCCGGCCCTGCGGGCTGATGCCGGAGTCGCGGCCCGCTTGGCCGGCGGGCGACTGGCCGCCCTGCGTGC
>DATCVD010000052.1:0-9561 GCA_036567125.1 Pyrinomonadaceae bacterium
TTGCCGACGGCCGCGGCGCGATCTCCTGCTGTGAAGGATCGCGCCCCGCGGAATGTTCCGCGGCGTGGCCGCCCTCGTGCGCGTGCCGTTGTTCGGGCGGGGCGTGCTCGGCGTGTGCGGCGTGCGCCGACTTCTCCGGCAAGAGCGCGTGGCACGACTCGCCCGCATGCCCGCCGGCCTCCGCCCCTTCGCCCCGACAGCAGGGCATCTCGCAGCCGTGCGCGGCGGATAAGACCTCCGGGGGTAGGGCCTTAGCCGCGACGGACAGGGAGAGCAGCGCCGCCAGTAGAATCTTGTGGGCGGAGGCTCGTGCGAGCTGGACTGAGTGTAGAAGGCGGCGCAAGTAGAGTCACCTTGAGGCCGCGTCGGCGCTCTCAATCGGGAGCGCCCGTTGTAGTCCCGCCTAAGTCACTGGCAGGGATTATTCCGCGCGGCGAGGCGGCGGCTTCAGGGCTGCGTCGGTCGCCAGTCCGCGGGGAAACGCTCGTCCGTGACGTGCAGCTTGTCGTTCTTGAGCCTGATGTCGCGGACGTACTCAAGCGGGTGTTGCGAGATGTGGAACTTGGTGATGAGCTTATCGTTTTCGAGCCACGTCACCTTGTGCAGCTTGACCCGCTCGCCGCAGAGGTTGAGGCTCTCGGCCGTCCGGCGCAGGAACTCCATCGCGTTCAGGTAGGGGTCGTCGTAGAGGAGCGTCTTGTCGCGCAGGCGCTTCTCCCAAGTCCTAAACACCTTGTGGGTTCTCTCGTACTCGGCCTCGCTCAACTCAAGGCGGATCATCACGTCCGTGTCTTTGCCGCTCTCGGTCTCGAACTGTTTTTGCAACTCGGCGGGGGCGGGGCCGATTTCGGCGATCTGCCGGCCAGCGCCTTCCGTGATCAGGTTGACCCCGAGGGTTTGAACTTCGGCCTTGCGCCCGTCGAGCTTCGTCCACATGGCGAAGGCGGGGCCGCCGTAGATCGTGCCGGTGGGCCGGCCCGTCCTGGGGTGTATGTCCTGCGAGATGTCGTCGCTGTAGCCGGTCAGCGCCGTGCTGCGCGCGGCGAAGGTGAGGAAGTAGCGGTTGGTCTTCGCCCTCACCCAGCGGGTGCGCCGCCCGTCGACGGGGTGGATCGTGGTGAAGCCGTCGTCGCTGAACTCGGTGATCTCCATCGAGGTCGTGCCGCGGCCGAAGACCTCGTTGCCGCGCGCGGCGATGATGTCGAGCCGCTTGGGCGCGGTCGGCTTGTCGAGTTTGTACTTGACGGCGGCGACCGTCTCGAAGTCCATGTTGGGGATCGACGTTGAGGGCGTGAGCAGCGTGACCGTGCCGTCGGCCGCGAAGCGGAAGATGACTGGGTCGGGCCTCGGCGACTCCGACTTCCAAGTGCCGACGATGTTAAAGGGGCAAGACTTCTTGGCCTCCGTCTGGCTGTGGGCCGTGCCGCCGGTCAGCAGGCCGATGAGGATGAGTGAAGTTAGAAAGCCGATTCGTTTCATTGGTACAACCTCCCTCCGAGGGTTAAGGGGTTGGGGGGCGGGGGCCGCCGCACGGGCAGCCCCCGCCCCCCAGTTCAGGGCGGCGGGGACTTACTTGCCGCCAACTTCGACCACGCCTTTGGCCCACTTCTCGCCGCCGGCCCACGCCAACTCGGCCTCGTAATGCGCCACCAACTTGGCCGCGTCCCTCCGCACCCGCGCCGCCTGCACCGAGACGGGATCCATCCACGAGATGGTCGTCAGGAGCGAGCGGACGGACGCCATCGCCGGCGCCTTACAGTTGCGCGAGAGGTTGTCGTTGTAGAGGAAGACCATCCCGGTGTGCTGGTCGATGTCGTTATCGAGGCCGGGGTGATCCCAGCGGAAGAGGCGGAACCGGATGGTCTCGATCTCGTCCGCGTCGCCGGTCAGGAACTGCCAGCCCGGCACGTTGGCGCTGTGCATCTCGGCGAAGTGCTTGAGCGCCTTCGGGCTGTCCTGCTCGGGTTTGAGGCTGATGGAGTACATGAAGGTGTCCGCGCCGATCCGGCCCTTCAAGCCCTGATAGACCTTCTTGAGGTTGGTCGTCACCATCGGGCAGATGCCGTCGCACTTGGCGTACATCATGTTGATGATGGTGATCCTGTTCCGCATCAGATCGTCGTAGAACCTGAACTTCTTACCGTCCTGGTTCGTGAGCACGGCGTTCGTGAAGTAGGAACGCTTCTGGGCTTCGGCCGCGGCGTCGGCCCCGGCCGTGCGTTTCGCGACGGGTGCGCTGAGGAATTTTCTTCTGTCCATTAGCCGTTCTCCCCCTTCCTGTAGTTGGGGTTGGGGATGAAGTTCGGGTTGGCGTTGGTGGCAAGATCACCCTCGTCATCCCCGACGATGTCCCAACGCACCATCATCACCACGTCCTCGTGGTTCATGTTATGGCAGTGGATGAGGTACTTGCCCTTGAAGTCCCTGAACCGCATGAAGATTTCGACCTGATCGCGGCCGCGCAACTGGATCACGTCCTTGCGGCCGGTCTCAAGCGGCGGCGGCGGCCCCTCGCCCGGCCCGCCGAACTCGACGGGCAGCCCGCGCGAGAGGATGCGGAACTCCTCGAAGTGGATGTGGACGGGGTGCACCCAGCCGGCGGCCGGGAGCTTGCTCCGCAGAATCCACCTCTCGGTGGTGTTCCTCGTGATCTGCGCGTCGGAGCGGTGCTCGTCGAAGATCTTGCCGTTGATCTGGAAGACGCCGCCGACGAAGTCGAACTCCCAGATGCGCGTGCCGACCACCTCGTCGAGGTTAATGTCCGGGTACTGGCAGAGCGTCTCGGGAACTTGGCTGTTGTCTTCGGCGTCGCCGGTGACGCGGAACTCCATGGCGATGTTGTTCAGGTTCGGCGGGAGCGGGTCGGGCGGCGTGCCGCCGACGGTCATCGTCGCGTTGTTGCGGAGGTAGACGTGATCGCCAATCGCGTTCCCCGAGAAGTCGAGGACGAAGTCGTAGCGTTCGGCCGCGCCCATGTTGAGCGAGTTCACGTCGATGGGGTGTTCGAGCAGGTTGCCGTCGGTCGCGATCACCTTGAAGGGCCGCGTGTCGAGCGTCGAGTTCGTCGTCAGGGTGAGAGTCCAGACGCGGGCCGGCCCGGTGTTGAGGATGCGGAAGCGGTACTTGCGCCGCTTGACTTCGAGGTACGGCTGCACTGCGCCGTTGACGCAGAACTTGTCGCCGCCGCCCGGTGCCGTGCCGCCGTTCGGGCCGCCGAAGAGGCGTCCGTCGGGGCAGAAGGTCTTCGACGAGAGGACGAGCGGGATGTCGTAGACGCCGTAGCCGCTCGGCAGCCGGAGCGCCGTCGGGCTGGTGTCGTTCTCGTTGCCCGTGTCCTTGTTGTCGAACATGAGGTACATGCCGGCGAGCCCGCGGTAGGTGTTCTGCGAGGTGAAGTCGGCGCGGTGGTTGTGATACCACAGCGTGTTCATCGCCTCTTTCGGGTCGCCCTTCGTCGCCGCGAACTGCGGGTCGGTGTAGCCGGCCAGCACGTTCGGGTAGTGGTTGTCCCGGAAGAAGCCGGGGTTGTGGAAGTCGGCCGCGAAGCCGTCGGACTCCGAAGCCGTGTGGCCGTTGTGGAGGTGGATGGCGTCCTGCTCGATGCCCCAGCCGCCGCTGCCGAAGTGGTTCGACGGCAGCTCGTTGCGGAAGCGGACGAGCACGGGGACGCCCTGCCGCACGATGAAGGTCGGCCCCGGCACGATGCCGTCATAGCCCCAGACGGGCGTCGGCGGCAGCTCCGGGTGGAACTGGTGGATGCCTTCCTTCGTGCGAATGTCGTAGAGGAACTGCGGCGGGAACTGGGACCACTTCTGGTGCGAGGCGCGCGGCGTCTCGCCGCCGCCGATGTTGGCGTGCTTGGTCGGCGCGGGGCTGAGCGACGCGACGGCCTGCTTGATCGGAGGAATCGGGAGCGCTTGAACGAACGCGCTAGTCGGGGGGCTCACGCCGGGGTTGATGAGACAGTCGTTGTGCTGGGCGTGGGCAGTCGGTTCGAGGAGGTGTGTGGGGAAAGACTTGGTGGAGGTGACGAGGGCGACTCCACCGGCCACTGCGCCTGCTTTGAGCAGAGTCCTTCTGCTCATCCCAGACTGGCTTTTCTTTTTCCCCTTCTTGTCTTTTGCCTGTTTAATGGGCACGGCATCTCCTTACAATCCTCCAGAGAGAGGAGGGCTGAGGTTGGACGGGAAGTTGTCAGAGACCTAGACAGAGGTCGCCCGAATGGAGGGGGTCGGCCTCACTAGGGTGGCCTGACGGCCGAGCGCGGCGAACGCACGAAAGGTAGCGCCTTCCGACGACGATTCGCGTGCTGCCGCTCCGAGCGTCAGACACTGGCTTGTGATCTGTAACCTACCCGAGATCGATGAAGCGCGAGGTTCGGACTTGCGATTAAGTCACGGCGCGGCGGCCGTGGGGGTTGACTGCACGAAGTACCGGATTGTTTTGGCGAGTCCCTTCAAGCGGTCGTGGATTGAGGTCAATGACGTGTGGCGGCACACGTCGCAGGCGTTGAGGTTAACTACCGATTCTGGGGAATCCTTCTACAGCACGATCACGTACGGCGTGATGAATATCACACCATTCGAACGGCGTCAAGATTAAATTGACGAACGGGCCAACTCTTATGCTGTTCAAGCGGCAGGGCATTTGACCCCTTGCAAATCCGTGAACGGAGGACGGCAGGGGCGGGAGCGCGTCCCGGCTGATCAAGGCGTGAGCAGGTCTATGATGTTTTTGCCCAACGGTTTGACTTGGTTCTCGACTACGGAGTAATACCTCTACGTAAGTGCTCAGAGTTAACGCGAGCGAGGGGCTGTCGGCTATTGTTCAGATTGAGCCTCACCATCGGGTGGCTTTCGGCCTGCAATTCCGTTCTGGCCGTTCTGGTGCCGTGGTACGTGGTCACCAAGATCGGGGCGAATGCGGAGACCGACGCCTTCTTCGCGTCCAGCGCGCCGCCCCAGTTTATCTTCCTCATCATCTCCAGCACGTTCGCCCCCATTTTAGTCCCGCTGTTCGCAACTTCAGACGAAGAGAGTTTTCTGAACGACGCGAGGACTTTTTTCCTCGCCGTCACGGTCTTCTTCTGCCTGCTCGCCGTCGTCCTGCTAATAGCCGCTGAGGTCTGGGTTCCGTTCCTCGTCTCCGGCTTTTCCGCCGCGGGCAAAGGTCTGGCGCTAAGGCTGACGAAAATCCAGCTCATCAGCATGGTGCTGAACGCGAGCATCGTCACCCTGTGGTCGTGCTATCAGGCGCGGCAGAAATTCATCTGGCAGGAAGTCTCGTCGCTGCTCGCCAACGTCTCCGCCCTCCTGCTTCTGGTTTACGCCCTGCCGCGCTTCGGCATTCAGGCGGCCGCGTGGGCGATGGTCTTCAACAACAGCCTGAAGTTGATCCTTCTGCTCCCCATCTTGGGCCGGTGGCGGCGGCTCAGGTGGAACACGGCAATCGCCGCCGAGGCGTGGCGGCGGCTGAAGCCGTTTCTGCCCGGTCAGATCTATCTGAAGACGGATCCCTTGCTCGACCGATACCTCACCTCGATGACACAGGCCGGCGGCCTCTCCCTCTTTTACGTGGGCCAGCAGGTCTTATCCACCGTCAACCACGTCCTCTACAAATCGGTGGCCTCGACGCTCGCGCCCGCGCTGGCTATCGAGGCGAAGGAAGGGGCTTGGCACACTTACCGCCGCGCGTACCGCCAGAGGTTGTTAATGATGTTGGCCCTGACCACGGCCGGGGTGCTGCTGTTGCTCTCGGTCGGCCTCCCCGCGTCCCACTTGGCAATCGGGCACGGCGGCGTGACTGCCGAGAACGTGCGGACTCTGTGGCTGATCATGCTGTCGCTCGCCGGCGTCTTCGTCGGCGGCGCGGCGCTACAGGTCACCTCCGTAGCCTTTTACGCCATCGGCGACACCAAGACCCCGGCGCTGCTGTCGGCCACCGCCTACACGATCTACATCCCGCTTAAAGTCCTCGTCTTTCTGCGGTACGGCTTATTCGCGCTGGCGGTCGTGATGAGCGTTTATTTCGTGGTCAGTTTCATCGCCCAGTTTTTGGCTCTGGAGAGGGCCGTCCGGCGTCGCCTCGGCGGCGGCGGCGAGGCTTTCGTGGGGGAGGAAGGATCGGCGGCGGCGTGCTCGGGGTAGGGCAAGGGCGGGCGCGGCCGGGCGGGCGGCGTGTGCAACGTGCTAGGGCCGCGGGGCCGCTCCTGTTTCATAACTTTCGCGGGATCGGTGAAACCATGAGTCAGCGTTTGGCGAAGACGGGGCGGGCCTTGCCGGCGATCCGGGCGGTGAAGAACGGCCTCAGCCCCGGCCGCCTCTTAATCGCCGCGGCGATCTTCCACCTGACGGTAACGGCCGCGGTCTTCGGCTTGGGGCGGTTCGGCCTCCTGCCGGGCACTTTCAACCGCGACGGTATCGCGGTGTCGTTCGCCCCTGACGGGGTGATGTTCCACGACGGGGCCGCCGAGTTGAGCGAACTCCTCGGGCGCGGCGACTTCGGCGGTTGGATCGCCGCGCACCAGCCCTTTCACGTCAGGCTCTACTCGATCTGCTACGCCCTCTTCGGCCCCTTGGTGGGAAAGAATATTATCAGCGCCGAGCCGCTCAACGGCTCCTACTATCTGGCGATTCTGGCCCTCGTCTTCAACTTAGGGCGGGGGGCGTTCGGCCGGCGCGCGGGCTTGCTCGCCGCCGGGGCGGTCGCCCTCTGGCCCTCGCTCCTGCTCCACACGACGCAGCCGCTCAGGGATCAGTTGTTCATCATAGGGGCGCTGGCGTTCGTCCTAATCGTGCTGCGCTGGCTCGCGCGAACCTACACGTGGCCGGAGGCGTTATCGAGGGCCGCCCTCGGCGGACTGACGGCCGTTCTGGTCTGGCTCGCCAGAGACAACATGGCCGTCATGTTGATCGCGGCGGGCCTGCTCGGGGCGGGCCTGCTCGCGCTCCGGCAGTTTGCGCCGGGGCGCGTGCAGGCGGCGAACCTCGTCGGGATGGCGTTGATGCTCGCGCTGGTCGTGGGCGCGATGCGCGTCATGCCGAAGTTCCGACCGCCCGAGGATCGGAAGGGCCAGTATCAGAACTTAGTCAGACAGTCCGTGTCGGGAAACCTTTGGGAGCGGGCCGTGGCGAGCGTCGGGCTGGTGCGCGCGCGGTTCGTTTACACCTACCCGGACGCCGGCTCGAACATCGACAGCGACGTTCAGCTCGACAGCTTCTCGGACATCACCCGCTACTCCCCGCGCGCCGCCGCCATCGGTTTCTTCGCCCCGTTCCCCGACACGTGGTTTGCGCCGGGGAGGTCGGTCGGCTCGTCCGCGAAGGCGCTCGTCGGCGTCGAAACCCTGATGCTGTACTTGGTGGAAGTTTTAGCCGTCTGCGGGTTGTGGCTGGGGCGGCGCAGGCTGACCGTCTGGCTGCTTTTTCTAAGCTCGGCCGCAGGCATGTTCGTGCTCGGCCTCGTGGTGGTTAATGTCGGCGCGCTGTACCGACTCCGCTACCTGTTCCTGATTACGCTGATCGTTCTAGCCGCCGGGGCGGTTGCGCGCGCTCTCTCCCGGACGGGGCGCTGGGGGGATACAGCGGAGGGCGCGCCGTCCGGGTCGGAAGCGCGGCCGGCGCAATCTAGTCGCCCTCATCTACGACAACGCCTTTCGGCGGCAGGGCAAGCGCCGGACGGCCCGGGTTGGTTCTGAAACAGCCGAGGTACGGGCACAGGTTATAATTTACAGGCGACGGCGAGGAGCCGTCCCACGAGCACACCCCGAACCTGCCCGCGCCTATCGTGTACGCGAACCCCGCCCGCCGGCTGAGGACTTGCCACGCCCGCCACATGCCTTCTGATAAATGAATGTCGTCAAAAACGACCAACGCCCCTTCGTTCAAGTGCCGCTCAAGGCGGCTGAAGTAGTGGAGCGTCGTCTCGTATTTGTGATGACCGTCGATAAAGGCCAAGTCGATGCCGCCGCTGACGGTCGGGAGAATCTCGTCGAGGGCGTCGTCGAACAGCGCGTTCACAACCTCCGCCTTGTCCGAAACTCGGCGGATGTTTTCCCTCGCCAACGAAGCCAAGTTCGGCGAGGCTTCGACGGTGATAAACCTTTCGCAATACTCCGACGATGCCAGATAGCAACCGGATATCCCGGCGCAGCCCCCTAACTCTAAGATCACCCGCGCCCTGAAAGATTGCGCGCAGAGATGCAGGAAGGCCCCCCATTCGGGATCGACGCTGACCACGTGTGCGATCCGGGGGGCGCTGAGCCGGCGAACTTTACCGTCGCGGTTAACAACTTCAAATGAGCTTGCCCGTCGGGCCACGTCCCGCCGGAGTGACTCGACTCTACCCACCACCCGCTGCTCCGCCTGACTCAACCGCCCGTCGAACAAAAACTCCAAAGGGCGTCGGAAAGGAGGGCGGAGGCCGCCCCCGACCATCCTTCGCAGTTTATATCTGCCGAGCGGAGCCGCGGCCCGCCGATAAACCGTTCGGGCAAGCGACAAGTATGATCTGGATGCTGTCATGCCGTAACGAGAGAGGTGCTTATGACCTCTCTGACACACGTAGGCCGCGTCAGCCCCGCGCGAAAACAGTGGAAATCTAACGCCGCCCGCCGACCGTGAAGTGAACTAAAGCGCGGCCCCCCTTTAGAGTTTTGACGCACAGCTCTCGGCGGGGAAGTCGCAAGGTCATTCTACCTCCGTATCGATCAGGACGGTTAAGTTGCAAAGAGGGTTCTTTAACTTTCGTCCCGCGGCGGAGGCGGCACACCTTAGCGCCTCGCGGTTCGGCAGGAGTTACGGCCCGACGGCGGCCCTGTCCTCAAGCCCCGGCCGGGGCGGTAACACCCGGACGGACGACGCGAGGGGCGAGCCGTGGCGGACTCGCCCCTCCCGTTCTGTGTTCGTCGGGTGTTAACCGCCCGGCGCGGTTTTAGAAGGTGCTGGCGTCGAGCCGCCTGCCCGTCACGGTCTTGTTGACGAGCGATGAGGTCGCGGTGCGGGCGTCGGGTTAGAGTTTGCGCCAGAAGTATTTCCCGCGCGACCAGTAGAGGAAGCCGTCAGCGCCCGCGAGCTTGCCGCTGATGATGTCGGCGCGCGCGTTGAGGTCTTTCCTGACGGGGAGCGCGGGCGGGTAGCCCCTGACCGGCACTGCCCGCAGCCCTTGCGCGGCGACGCCTTTGAGCAGGTACGACTGCGTCGCCTCCGGGCTGCGCCAGCCCTCGGGGCCGTGGCCGTGGACGATTGCCAGCAGCTCGTCACCCTGCTCGATCTTGACCGGCCCGGCGGGCGGCGGGGGTTGCTTCGCCCGGCTCGGATCGAACGGGACAGCCGCGCGCGGGTCGGCGACGATCCAGTTGGGGAACTCGCTGTTGAGATCGCCGAGCGTGTCGCGGGCCGGGCGGACGGCGACCGCGATGTCGCCCGAACCATCGCCGTTGAAGTCGCCGGTGACAAAAGGATCGGGCCGGCCCTCGTCGACTACGACGGCCTCTTTATAGACGCGTTCGACCGAGGCGCGCGCCTCGGCGCTCGCCGCCGGCCTCGCTTCGGCCGCCGGCTG
>DATCVD010000053.1:0-2253 GCA_036567125.1 Pyrinomonadaceae bacterium
CTTGAGGCCCGCGACCGACTCCGTGCCCGAGGCCCGCTGCCCGGCCGGGTCGAAGCGGAAGCGGGCGAGGCCCGCGCCGTCCGCCGCCTTGTACTTCGAGAGCGAGCCGACGACGTAGAAGTGGGTGCCGTCGTAGGTCATGCCCTCCTTGTCGACGACGCTGGCGCCCAACTTGATCGGCCTGATCTCGCCGGCCTGCGCGCGCCCGTCGGAGAGGCGCATCCAGAAGATTTCGTCGGGGCGGCCGTCGTCGACGAACAGCACGCCGTCCGTGCCGGGGACGTGCGCGACGCCCGACGCCTCGTACATCCCACCGGCGAACGCGACCATGCTCCCCGCCGCCACGGGGCGCGGCGCTGTCGCACGCCCCGACTCGCCTTGCGCCTCGCGGACGACCGACAACACGGCGCACCCGAAGACCACCAACATTCCCGCGACCGGAAGAATAGCCTTGGCCCTGTAACTCATCAATAAAATTCCCCCCTTGCTGCGCAGAACTTCGCAGCAAATCTAATTCCGCAGCCGTGCCGTTGCGAGGGGAACGGGCCTTGAATCGTTGAAGTGTCGGAAAAGCAGTAACTTACGGCGGTCGGATGGCGATCCCGCGACGTGGGTTGCCCGAATTTTGCCTGAATCGAAAAGCTTCAGATCGCCGTCTCGCCGCCCGCTCGTCGTCGTTTCGGACGCCCGGCCGATTGCCTCCGGTCGAAACGTTGTGGTTTCTTTGAGATCATCGCCCGGCGCGCAGGGGCGCACATTTCAGACGTCGTGACGCGCGGCGGAAGGGGGTTTCGCGGGGTATGCAGGAGAGGCCGGCCATCACGAGGGTTTCGGGAAAGGAGGCGGCCCCCGCCGGGCGCGCGCCGGCTATCGTCTTGGCCGATCCGAAATACGCGCACAACGTCGGGATGGTCATCCGGCTGGCGTCGTGTTACGGCATCGGACAGGTATGGTACACGGGCGAGCGCGTCGGCCTCGACATCTCGCCGCGGAAGCGCCTGCCGCGCGAGGAGCGGATGCGGGGCTACGCCGACGTCGAGATCATCAACTGCGATTACCCGTTCGAGCAGTTCGCGGACGCCGCGCCCGTCGCCGTCGAGGTGCGCGAGAAGTCGGAGCCGCTGCACTCGTTCGAGCACCCGGAGAACGCGCTCTACGTCTTCGGCCCCGAAGACGGCAGCATCGCCAGGGGCCTGCTCAGCCACTGCCACCGCTTCGTCGTGATCCCGACGCGCCACTGCCTCAACCTCGCGACGGCGGTCGCCACCGTGCTCTGGGATCGGCAGTACAAGGCGTGGCTCGGCGGCGCGCTCGACACGCTGCCGACGCCCGGCGAGTTCGAGGGCCGCGGCCTCGTCTCACTGCCCGACGACGGCTTCGGGGGCGGCGGCCGCTAGCGCCGCCCGAAGGCGCGACGCGCGCGCGCCGAATCATCGCGGACGACGAGATGCGGCGGTCGCGCCGGCAGTTCGTCGAGAACCTGACGGGGAGCGATTACGTGCTCTGCACGCGCGGCAGCGGGAACTATTCGATCCGTTTTTACGAGGCGCTGTCGTGCGGGCGCATCCCCGTCTTCGTCAACCCGGACTGCGTGCTCCCCTTCGAGGAGTGGATCGACTGGAGGCAGCACTGCGTCTGGGTGGAGGAGGGCGACATCAATCGGCTGCCCGAAAGGATCGCGGAGTTCCACGAGCGCCTGTCGCCCGGCGAGTTCGAGGAGAGGCAGCGCGCGTGCCGGCGGCTCTGGTCAGAGTGGCTGTCGCCTTACGGCTTCTTCAAAAACCTTCGCCGCTATTTCGGGTGACGGCTAGGCGCGGCGCGCGAGGCTGGAGACGGCCGCGACCAGTTCGGACAACTCGACCGGCTTGGAGACGTGCAACTGGTAGCCGGCCTTGAGCGCGCGCTGCCGATCCTCGGCCCGCGCGTAGGCCGTCAGGGCGACGGCCGGCGTCGCGCCACCGCGCTCGGCGGGGAGCGACCTGACCCGCCGGATCAACTCGTAGCCGTCCGCGCCCGGCATCCCGATGTCGCTGATTAAAACTTCCGGCGGCTCCTCGGCGATGGCCTTGAGCGCCTCGCCGGCCGTCGAGGCCGCGGACACCCGCGCGCCGCAACGGCTCAGGCCGAACCTCAACAGCTCGCGCGTGTCAGGCTCGTCATCGACGACGAGCACGCGCAGCCCGTCGAGTCTGGTCGAGACTCCGTCCGGGGCGGGCGCGTCTTCGAAGGGCGGGCGCGGCGGCTCGGCCGGGC
>DATCVD010000054.1:0-2547 GCA_036567125.1 Pyrinomonadaceae bacterium
CGCGGCGCGGGCTGTGGCCGCAAGACGAGGCGGGGGGCGCGGGCGGTGTTTAGGATCGCTTCGGGCACGACGCACGGCCTCGCCGACACCGCGCGCTTCGTCGCGTTGCTGAACGCGGGGCGGGGGCCGAACCCGGAAGCCGGCGGCCCGCGCTCGTCACATCACGAGTCGGCGGGAGCGTTCTTTGACAACGCGGGTGAGTTGTTCGTCGCGCGCGCGCCGGGCCGGCTCGACTTGATGGGCGGCATCGCCGACTACTCCGGCTCGCTCGTCCTCGAACTGCCGATCTCGAACGCCACGCACGCCGCCGTCCAGCTCCGCCGGGAGAAGACGATCCGCGTCGTCAGCCTGCCGCCGGGCGGAGGCCAGAGCGCGCGCCTGTTCGAGATGCCGCTGGCCGACCTGCTGACCGACGCCGGGGGGCGGCCCCGCGAATACGCGGACGCCGCGCGCCTCTTCGCGCGCGACCCCGAAAACCACTGGGCCGCTTACGTCGCCGGGGCGTTCGTCGTGCTCGCGCGCGAGCGCGGGTGCGTCTTCGAGGAAGGCGCGCGCATCCTCGTCGGGTCGGACGTGCCGGAAGGGAAAGGCGTCAGCTCTTCGGCCGCGCTCGAAGTGGCGACGATGCGGGCGTTGGCGGCCGCGTACCGCGTCGAGCTGTCGCCGCGCGAGATGGCTTTCCTGTGCCAGAAGGTCGAAAACCTCGTGGCCTGCGCGCCGTGCGGCGTGATGGATCAGATGACCGCGGCCTGCGGCGAGCAGGACAGGCTGCTCGCGCTCGTCTGCCAGCCGGCCGAGACGAGGGCGTTAATCAAGCTGCCCGACGAGCTGGCCGTGTGGGGGATCGACTCCGGCCTGCGCCACTCGGTCGGCGGCGCGGACTACGGCACGGTGCGCACGGCCGCCTTCATGGGCTACCGCGTGATCGCGGAGGCCGCGGGCCTACGGTCGCGCGCGGCCGGCGTCGAAGGCCGCGTCGTCGTCGACGATCCGAAGTGGCGCGGCTACCTCGCCAACGTCAAGCCCGCGGAGTTCGAGGCGCGCTACAAAGAGCTCCTGCCGGGGCGCGTGTCGGGCGCGGAGTTTCTCGCGCGCTACGGCGGGATCACGGACGCGGTGACGCGCGTCGAGGCGGCGCGCACGTACCCCGTCAGGCAGGCCGCGCGCCACCCCGTTTTCGAGAACGACCGCGTCGAGCGATTCGCGCGCGCGTTGCTGGACTGGCGCGGCCTCGGGCGCGCCGCCGAACTGGGTGAGTTGATGTACCTCTCGCACGAGAGCTACACGGCCTGCGGCCTCGGCTCGGAGGGCACGGACGAACTCGTCCGCTTGGTGCGCGAGGCCGGCCCGGCCGCCGGCCTCTACGGCGCGAAGATCACGGGCGGCGGCGGCGGCGGAACGGTCGCCGTACTCGGCCGCAAGGGCGCGGGCGCGGCCGTCGAATCAATCGCCCGCGAGTACGCCGTCAGCACGGGACGCGCGCCGCACGTCATCTCCGGCTCGTCGCCCGGCGCGGCCGCCTTCGGCGTTTTGAAGCTGTCAGCTAAAAGCTGTTAGCGATTAGCTGTTAGCTGTTAGCCAAACCAGAGAGGGCGGAGGCGGCCCGCTCGAACGGTCATCGTCGGCTGATTGCTTTTGTCCGGCTAACAGCTAACGGCTAAGAGCTAACGGCTTCTTTAAATCTCATGTCTGTACTGGTGACGGGCGGGGCGGGCTACATCGGCGGCGTGATGGTCGAGCAACTGGCCGGGCGCGGCGAGCGGGTCGTCGTGCTCGACGATCTCTCGCGCGGGCACAAGGGAGCGGTCGCCGCGGGCGTCCCGTTTTACGAAGGGCGCGTCGGTGATCGAGAGTTGGTCGCGCGCGTCTGCCGCGAGCACGGCGTCGAGTCGTGCGTCCACTTCGCCGCGCTGGCCTACGTCGGCGAGTCGGTCGCGGAGCCGGCGCGCTACTTCGAGAACAACGTCGCGCAGGGCGTGGCGCTGCTCGACGCGCTGCTCTCGTGCGGCGTCCGCCGCCTCGTCTTCTCCTCGACCTGCGCGACCTACGGCGAACCCGCGCGCGTGCCGATTGACGAGCAGCACCCGCAAGCCCCGACGAACCCCTACGGCTGGTCGAAGCTCTTCGTGGAGAAGATTCTCGACGCGTACGACCGCGCCTACGGCCTCCGCTTCGTCGCCCTGCGCTACTTCAACGCGGCCGGGGCGACGGCCGAGCGCGGCGAGCGCCACGAGCCGGAGACGCACCTCATCCCGAACGTGCTGGCAGCCGCCGCTGGCCGCCTCCCCTTCGTCTCCGTCTTCGGCGCGGACTACCCGACCGACGACGGCACGGCCGTGCGCGACTACATCCACGTCTCCGATCTCTGCTCGGCGCACACGCTCGCGCTCGCGCACCTGCGGGGGGGCGGCGCGTCCGAGTTCATCAACCTCGGCAACGGCCGCGGCTACTCGGTCGCGGAAGTCGTCGCGGCCGCGCGCCGCGTGACCGGGCGGCCGATAGAAGTGAAGTTCGAGCCGGCGCGCGCGGGCGACCCGTCGCGCCTCG
>DATCVD010000055.1:0-3529 GCA_036567125.1 Pyrinomonadaceae bacterium
GAACCACGTGATCGTCTGCGGCGCAGCTCGCGGATGACGCGCGCGCCGACGCGGCCCGCGCCGCAGACGATCACGTGGTTCGACAGTCGGTTCATCTCGCGCCGGCGGCGTCGCCGCCCGAAGGTCTCGTCAAGCTCGGCCTCGACCAAGCTCTGGATCGCGGCCGACAGCAGCAGGCCGACGGTGGCGATGCTGAAGAGCATGAAGGTGGTGGCGAAGGCGCGCGACGCGGCCGACGACGGGTGGTAGTCGCCGTAGCCCACGGTGGCGAGCGTCGTCACCGTCACGTACAGGCACTCGGCGAGCGTCCAGTCTTCGAGCAGGTAGAAGCCGAAGGTGCCGACGACGAGCAGCAGGCCGAGCGCGCCGAAGGCGAGGCGCAGGCGTCGGCGCGCGCGGCGCGTCAGGCCGAGGGCAGGCAGGATCGAACGCATCGGTTAACGCCGGCATCGAACTGTACGTCTTAACGAGCGAGCGCCACGGTAGCACAAAGAAGCTGTTAGCTGTTAGCAGTTAGCTGTTAGCCGAACCAAAGACCGAAGTCGGGGCGAGGGGCGCGGCCGAAAGCTCTTTACCCGGCTAACGGCTGACGGCTAATCGCTAACGGCCTCTTTTCTCTATTTACGAATCACGGCCCACGGTTTACGATTGACGAGGATGGCCGCACGTCACCCGCCGAAGAGGACGCCACAGCCGGACGCGCGACGCCGCGCGCGCGGGCGCGCCGTCCGCTACGTCGAGCCTGACGAGGGCTTCTTCCGCCGCTGGCGGCGGCGCATCTTTCGCCCGCCGGTCGTCGTCCTGCTCGTCCTGCTGACCACCTTCGCCGTCGGCGTCCTCGGCTACTACTACCACATCTTCTCGCAGCGCATCGACCGCCTCGTGAGCGGCGAAATCTACACGCGCTCGTCCGGCATCTACACCGCGCCGCGCGAGCTGCGCGTCGGCTCAAGCGTCTCGCAGGAGGACTTGATCGCGCGGCTCAAGCGCGCCGGCTACGTCGAGCGCGCGCAGCAGGCGGCCGACACGCGCAGCCGCTACGCGGTCGCGGGCCTGACGGTCGAGATCGAGCCGGGGCAGTCGGCCGTCATCGACGACCGGCAGATGTTCCCGCACGTGCGCGTCGCGTTCAACCGCGGCGGGAAGGGGATCGCCTCGATCACCGACGCGGCGACGAAGGCGAAGTTGCAGTCGGCGCTCGTCGAGCCGGAGCAGATCAGTTTCGTCTCCGGCGGAGAGCGCGAGAAGCGGAAGGTGATCAGCTTCGAGGACATGCCGCCGCACCTCGTCAAGGCGATCACGGTGACGGAGGATCGCGCCTTCTTCGATCACTACGGCATCAACTTCCGCGGCATCGCGCGCGCCCTCTTCCGCCGCATCGACGCCGATCCGAACTCGCCCATCGCGCGGCAGGGCGGGTCGAGCATCACGCAGCAGCTCGTCAAAAATCTCCTGCTCTCGCCGAAGGAGACGTGGCGGCGCAAGCCGGCCGAGGCGTACATGAGCGTCATCCTTGAGACGCGCCTGTCGAAGAAGGAGATTTTCACGCTCTACTGCAACATGGCCTACCTCGGCCAGCACGCGGGCTTCGGCGTCAGCGGCTTCGGGCAGGCCGCGCAGGTCTATTTCAACAAGGACGTGTCGGCGCTGACGCTCCCCGAAGCCGCGCTGCTCGCCGGCCTGATCCGCAGCCCGAACCGCTACAACCCGTACCGCCACCCGGAGACCGCCACCGCGCGCCGCAATCAGGTGCTCGAATCGATGCTCGAAGCCGGCGCGATCACGCGCGAGGAGTTCGAGGCCGCCAAGCGCACGCCGCTCAAGGTCGCCGCCGCGCGCGGGCGCGTCGACACTTCGGAAGCGCCCTACTTCGTCGATTACGTCCAGAGCCAGCTGGGCGACGTGCTGGCCGACGCGCGCTCGGCCGAGCACCTGCGCATCTACACGACCGTCGACATGGACTTGCAGCGCGCGGCCGTCGCCTCCGTGACGAAGCACCTCGGCGCGCTCGACAAGGTGTTTGCGAAAAAGTACCCGCCCGGCACGCTTCAGGCCGCGCTCGTGGCGATGCGCGCGGACACGGGCGAGATCGTCGCCATGGTCGGCGGGCGCGACTACGAGAAGTCGCAACTCAACCGCGCGACGGACGCCTACCGCCAGCCCGGCTCGGTCTTCAAGCCGTTCGTCTACGCGGCCGCGCTCAACACGGCCCTCGATCCCGTCCCGCGCGTCATCACCGCGGCGACGACCTTCGTCGACGAGCCGAAGACGTTCACCTTCGACGGGCAGGAGTACTCGCCCGGCAACTACGCCGACTCGTACACGAACGGGCCGGTGACCCTGCGCGACGCGCTCGTCCACAGCAAGAACGTCATCACGGTCGATCTCGCCATCGAGCTGACGATGGGCCGCGTGATGCGGCTCGCGGGCGACGCGGGGCTGCCGCGCCCGCAGCGCTCCTACCCCGCGATGGCGCTCGGCACGCACGAGGCGACGCCCTTGCAGGTCGCCACCTCCTACACGCCCTTCGCCACGCTCGGCTCGCGCGCCCTGCCGACCGGCATCTCGCGCGTCACCACGGGCCGTGGCGCGACCGTCGCCGCGCCCAGCGCGCAGCGGCAGAACGTGATGCGCCCGGAAGTCGCCTACATCATGACCTCGTTCATGAAGGACGTGATTAACCGCGGCACGGCGGCGCGCGTGCGCGCGTCGGGCTTCCGGCACAACGTCGCCGGCAAGACCGGAACCTCGCGCGACGGCTGGTTCGCGGGCTACACGCCGAAGCTCGTCTGCGCCGTCTGGGTCGGCTTCGACGACGGCGCGCAGTTGGGCCTGAAGGGATCGGACTCGGCGCTGCCGATCTGGCAGGACTTCATGAGCGCCGCGCTCGCGCAGCACCCCGAATGGCAGGGCGACTGGGACGAGCCGGCCGGCGTCGAGCACGCGCAGATCGATCCGCGCACGGGCCTGCTCGCCGCGCCCGACAGCGAGAAGCCGCGCGACGAGCTGTTCATCTCCGGCACGGCCCCGACCGAGCAGAGCACCGTGACGGAAGACGAGGCGGAAGGCGAAGGGGAAGCCGACGCGGAAGGCGGCGAGTTCGACTACCTGCCCGCGCCGAGCGCGTCGCCCGGCGCGCCCGATCTCGCGCCGCCGCCCGAACCCGGTGCGACGCCGCGCCGCCGCACGCCCGCGCTCGAAGGCCGCGGCGAGCGGCAGTCGGACGGCTCGACCCGCCTGATGGGCACGATCACGCTCGACATCGACCCGACGACCGGCCTCATCGCCGCGCCGACGTGCCCCGTCATCCGCGCGAAGACCTTCCAGATCGGCCAAGAGCCGCGCCGCTACTGCGGCCCCGAACACCACACCGGCCGCGGCGCGGCCGGCAACACGCGCCCGCGCACCGTCAACCAGCGAGACAACTAACGATGACCCGCGCCCCGCTCGCGCGCCTCAACGCCGTAGCGCCCCCGCTCGCCCTGCTCCTCTGCCTGCTCGCCCTCGACGCGCCGGCCGTCGCGCAAAC
>DATCVD010000056.1:0-2864 GCA_036567125.1 Pyrinomonadaceae bacterium
CGCGCCGGCCGGCTCGGTCGCACCATCCGCCGCGAGCCACGCGTTCCAGCCGCCGAGCAGCGCGCGCACGCGCCGGAAACCTTTACCTGCGAGTAGTCGTGCCGCACCGGCACTCGTCGCCTCGCTCGGTCAAGCGCAGTAGGTGATGATCTCGCGGTCGCGCGGGAGTTCGCCGGCGCGGCGCTCGATGTCGTTGTAGGGCAGGTGGAGCGCGCCCTTGATCTTGCGACCGATCTCCTCGTTGCGCACGTCGAGGACGACCGCGCCGTTACGCGCGAGGAGTTGCTTGAACTCGTCGACGGTCACGCGCCCGTCGTCCTGCGCGCGCGCGCCCGACGCCGAGGCGAGCACGAGGAGCGCGGCCGCGAGCCAGAATGTACTGCGTCTCACTTAACTTAAGTCTCCTTGTTTCGAGTCTCCGACTTCGGGCCTTCGACTTCGGGCCTGCGGCGAAAGCATAACCCGCCGCGGCGCGCGCGAGAAGGGCGACGGCGCGGCGCGCGTCACAGCTTGTCGATCTTGGCGGCGAGGATGAAGTCGCTCTCGGTCAGGCCGCCGGCGGCGTGCGTGTAGATCGTCAGCTCGCAGTAGCCCCAGCCGAAGCTGATGTCCGGGTGGTGGCCCTCGCGCTCGGCCAACTCGCCGACGCGGTTCACAAACTCCAGCGCGCGGCGGAAGTTCGGGAACTCGTAACGACGCCGCAGGTGATGATCCTCGACGACCTCCCACCCGGCAACCTGCCCCGCCAGCCGCGCTACCTCGCCGGCCTCAAGGCGCGGCACGCCGCCGCTGCACGGCACGCACTCGCGGCTCGCCAAGTCTCCCAACTCCGGCCGTCCCCCCTTCCGGAAGCCTCCCGCCCCGCGCCATTGTAAACCCCTCAAGTGAGCCGACGCGAGCGCCCCCGGGGCCGACGCCGCCGCGCGCGCGGGGCAGTTTCGCCGGGCACATAATTCTTGACAAGCGGCGGGCTTGGGAGGAAGATTTGCGCCGCACACTCAGCCGCCCGCCGGCCCCGCCCGCTTCCCTTACGCCGGAGGTACTCAATGACTATCCTGCGCGAATACGAAGAAGACATCTTCATTAGCTACGCCCACATCGACAACCAGTCGCTCGTCGAAGGCCAGAAGGGCTGGATCACCTCATTCCACAAGGCCCTCGAAATCCGCCTCAGCCAGTTACTCGGCGACGAGCCGGAGGTCTGGCGCGACGAGTCGAACATGGTCGGCAACCAGTACATCGACGACGCCATCGTCAAGCGCCTGCCGCGCATCGCGATCCTCGTCTCGGTCGTCACGCCGCGCTACATCAACTCGAAGTGGTGTCTGAAGGAGGTGCAGGAGTTCTACCGCTTCGCCGAGCAGACGGGCGGCGTGCGCGTCTCCGACAAGTCGCGCATCTTCAAGGTGGTCAAGACGCCCGTGCCGTTCGACAAGCACCCGCCGGAGTTGCAGGGCATCCTCGGCTACGAGTTCTTTCGGCTCGACCCGACCACGGGCAAGCCGCGCGAGTTCATCTTCAACTCCGGCCCCCACGCCGACATCCACTACTGGGCCAAGCTCGACGATCTCGCCTACGACATCTACCAGTTGATGGAGACGCTCAAGGCGAAGCCGGGGGCCGAAGCCGCGGCCGCGGCCGATGCCGAGCAGGCGGCCGCGGCGGCCGCCGCCACGCCGCCGCCGGGCGTGACGATCTACCTCGCTGAATCGACGCTCGACCTCGCCGGCGAGCGCGATCAGATCAGGCGCGAGTTGCAGCAGCGCGGCTACCGCGTGCTGCCCGACAAGCCGCTGCCGCTGAACGACGCCGACCTGCGCGCGGCCGTCTCGGAAGACCTGCGGCGCAGCAAGCTCTCCGTCCACCTCGTCGGCGCGCACTACGGGATCGTGCCCGAGGCTTCGGACTCGTCGGTCGTCAGCCTCCAGAACGAGCTGGCCGCCGAGCGCAGCCGCGACCCCTCGTTCACGCGCGTCATCTGGATGCCGCCCGGCCTCGAAGTGCGCGAGGAGCGGCAGCGCGGCTTCATCGACTACCTGCACAACGACCCGGCGGCGCAGCACGGCGCGGAGCTGTTGCAGACGACCATCGAAGACCTGAAGACCACGATTCAGGACAAGCTCAGCGCGGCGTCGCTGCAACGCGCCGCGGCCGCCGCCTCGGCCGACGACGACGCCCCGCGCCGCGTCTACCTCATCTGCGATTCGCAGGACTTGGACGAGGCCGGCCCCGTCTCCGACTACCTCTTCGAGCAGGGCTTCGAGGTCATCACGCCCGTCATGGAGGGCGACGAGGCCGAGGTGCGCGCCGACCACAAGGAGAACCTGCTGCTCTGCGACGCGATCCTGATCTACTACGGGCGGGCCGGCGACCCGTGGCTGCGCGCCAAGATGCTCGACCTGCGCAAGCTCGCCGGCTACGGCCGCACCAAGCCCCTGCTGGCGAAGGCCGTCTTCGTGGCCGCGCCGCAGACGCCCGCCAAGGATCGCTTCCGCACGCTCGAAGCGACCGTCATCCGCTGCCCCGAGCGCTTCACGCCCGAGCCGCTCCGCCCGCTCGTCGCGCAGCTCGAAGCCACGAAAGGAGCGCAGTAGTAGCGATGCTCCCCGAACCCCCCGCCGACGCCGCCGCCGCCAACCCGTTCCCCGGCCTTCGCCCCTTCGAGCCCGACGAGTACCACCTCTTCTTCGGCCGCGACGGGCAGAGCGACGAGTTGCTGCGCCGCCTCCGCCAGAAGCGCTTCGTCGCCGTCATCGGCACGTCGGGCAGCGGCAAGTCGTCGCTCGTGCGCGCCGGGCTGCTGCCGTCCCTGCACGGCGGGCTGATGGTCGCGGCCGGCTCGCGCTGGCGCGTGACGATCTTCC
>DATCVD010000057.1:0-2054 GCA_036567125.1 Pyrinomonadaceae bacterium
CGCCCGAAGCCGCCGCGCTGCCCCGGCCCGCCGGCCCCGTCGAGTTCGCGGACGTGACGGCCGAGGCGGGCCTCCGTTTCAAACACAACAGCGGCGCGTTCGGCAAGAAGTACCTGCCCGAGACGCTCGGCGCGGGCGCGGCCTTCCTCGACTACGACGCCGACGGCTGGCAGGACATCTTCCTCGTCAACTCCACCAGTTGGCCGGAGAAGAAGGCGGGCCAAACTTCCTGCGCGCTCTACCGCAACAACGGGGACGGGACGTTCCGCGACGTGACGCGCGAGGCCGGCTTGGGCGCGCCCATCTACGGCATCGGCGCGGCCGTCGGCGACTACGACGCCGACGGCCTCGCGGACATCTACGTCACCGCCGTCGGCCCCGACCGCCTCTACCGCAACGCGGGCGCGGGCAAGTTTCAGGACGTGACCCGTCAGGCCGGCGTCGGCGACCCCGGCTTCGGCACGAGCGCCGCGTTCTTCGACTACGACCGCGACGGCAAGCTCGACCTCTTCGTCGCCAACTACGTCGAGTGGTCGCCCGAGTCGGACGTGCACTGCACGCTCGACGGCACGAACAAGTCCTACTGCACGCCGCAGAAGTATCAGGGCCAGCCGCCCACGCTCTACCGCAACCGCGGCAACGGAACCTTCGAGAACGCCACGCAGCGCGCCGGCCTCGACGACGCGACGAACAAGGCGCTCGGCGTCGCGCTGCTCGACTACAACGACGACGGCCACCTCGACCTCTTCGTCGCCAACGACACCGAGCCGAACCGCCTCTACAAGAACAACGGCAACGGGACTTTCACCGACGAGGCGCTGGCGGCGGGCGTCGCCTTCGGCGAGACCGGCGCGGCGCGCGCCGGCATGGGCGTGGACGCCGCCGACTACGACGGCTCCGGCCGCCAGAGTCTCATCATCGGCAACTTCACCAGCGAGCGGATGGCCCTCTACCGCAACGAGGGCAACGGCCTCTTCACGGACGAGGCGCAGGCTTCCGGCATCGGCAAGATGAGTGAGCAGTCGCTCACGTTCGCCACCTTCTTCTTCGACTACGACCTCGACGGCCTGCTCGACATCTTCGCCGTCAACGGCCACGTCTCCGACGACATCCAGAAGGTGCAGCCGCGCGTCCGCTACGCGCAGCCGCCGCACCTGTTCCGCAACCTCGGCCGCCGCAGGTTCGAAGAGGTGACGGCGCGGGTGGGCCGCGCGCTCGGCCGCGCCCTCGTCGGCCGCGGCGCGGCCTACGCCGACTACGACAACGACGGCGACCTCGACCTGCTCGTCACCGCCAACAACGGCCCGGCCCGCCTCTACCGCAACGACAACGCCAACCAGAACGACGTGCTGAGAGTCCGCCTCGTCGGCACGAAATCGAACCGCGACGCCGTCGGCGCGAAGGTGACGGCGCGCGGCGCGAACAACTTCCAGGCGACGAACACGGTCAGGACGGGTTCGAGCTACGCCTCGCAGTCTGAGCTGGTGGTGACGCTGGGCTTGGGCAAGCCCGACGGCACGGAGCGCGTCTTCGCGCTCGACATAGTGTGGCCGGGCGGCGAGCGGATGACGCTCCAGCAGGTCAAGGCCAACCAACTGCTCGCCGTCCAAGAAGGGCAGGGCATCACGCGCTCCGAGCCGATTGTCTTCGCGCGGCCCGCGCCGCAGCCTTCGCCCGCGGCTTCGCCCGCCGCGCCGCAGCCCGCGCAGTAAACCCGCAGTCGTACCCTAAGGCGAGCCAGTCTATGAAATTTCACCGGCGTCAAATTTTCACCTGCGCGCTCGGCTTCGCGCTCACGGCCTTCGCCTTCGCGGGCCGGCGCGCGGAGATGTCGCAAACGCAGCCGGCCGCGCGCTCGCGCGAGGACGCTTACCGGGCGAACAACCTCGGCGTCGCGCTGCTCGAACAGTTCAAGCACAAGGAGGGGGCCGAGCAGTTCCGCCGCGCGCTCTCAATCGACCCGAAGCTCGCGCTCGCGCGCATCAACCTCGCCGTCGCGCTCTTCAACGTGCCCGACGTGGCGGCCGCGCAGAAGGAGGCGGCGGCGGCGGCCG
>DATCVD010000058.1:0-20179 GCA_036567125.1 Pyrinomonadaceae bacterium
GGCCGCGCAGTTGCCGCAGACGAGCGCCGCGCCCTGCGCGTAAGCCGCCTCCGCGGCGGCCTGCGGCAATTGGCGGCGGCAGCGCGCGCACACCTTCAACTCGGGCCAGAAGCCCGCCAGCTTCAGCGTCCAGATTTCGAAATAGCGGGCCAGCCCCGGCCCCGCGCCGGGGTTTTGAGCGAAATCTTCGAGCGTCGCGGCCACCATGCGGAACAGCCTCTCGTTCGGCTCGTGCGGCGGCGAAAACTCCAAGATCAGCTCGCCCAGATATTCGAGCAGCGTGAAGGCGCGGTCGTCCGCGAGGAGTTCGAAGTGTGAGCGGACGATCTCCGTGTTGCCGAGCGAGACCAGTTCTCGCGTCTCCTTCTCGAAGTAGGAGACGCGCACGTGCGTGAACGGCTCAAGGCTCGCGCCGTAGCGGCTCTTCATCTTCCGCGCGCCGCGCGCCGTGCCGCGGACGACCCCGGAGTCACGCGTCAGCATGACGACGATCTTGTCCGCCTCGCCGAGTCTGTGTGTCCGCAGGACGATGGCCTCTGTCTCTCGCAGTCCCAAGGGATTGTCTCGCGGAAAGGGCCGCGCGCGGCCGCCGTCAAAAGTCGGCGGGGGGCGGGGCTTCCTTAGAGCGGCAGCCAGTAAAGAATCCAAGCGAGGGCCAAGCCGATGCCGACGAACTCCGCGAAGATCTTCAGCCCGTAGAGGACTGAGGCGCGCGCGGTCTCGCGCCCGATGGCCCCGAAGACGACGGCGACCAGCGCCGCGAAGACGATCATCAGTAGAAAATGCCTCAAGCTTTCCTCCCCGAAGCGATGTCGAAGGCGTCGAGCATCGACAGGTAGTTGAGCAGCCCGGCAATGATTAGGAAGATGTTCCCGTACTCGGCCGTTGCGCGCGCGGCCTGATCGGTCAGCCCGATCCCGGCCCACAGGCAGACTGCGTAGAGGAGTCCCAGCCCGAGGTTGCAGAAGCCGTAGACGTATGCCAGCAGGCCGATGTCCGCGCTACTGTGCGGGCCGTAGAGGTGGCCGCCGAGGAGTAGGCCGAGGGCGAGCATGAAAAACACCACGCCGCCCAACAGCAGACCGCGAGTTGTTTTACCGATCAGGAGGTGGCCGGCCCCCGGTATCGCCCAAGTCAGAATACCTGCCAGCCACGAACGGCCGGTCGAATGGTCGGTCAGCGCAACATTTTTGCTCATGGTCAGTGCCGTGGGGCTTTCGCCCGTCAGTCGTCCGTCAGTTGTCAGCAGTTCATGGTCAGTAATTCATAGATTCATAGTTCAATTGGGGGAAAGGGCATTGGGCGTTATCGGACGCGCATCACTGTAATAGGCGTTCCCTGCGCAGGGCCGGCATAAGATGGCCCCTTGCCCGGCCCGCACCTCCCGGCCGTCGTTAATGCCTTCGCGGCACTCGGAACAGGTGACACGGCTTTTGGGATGGCCCGGCAGGTCGTATTCGTCCAACTTGACGGAGACCGCTTCGGCCTTAAACAGCGACTCGTCGGGAAGCTCACTGTAAGCAAGCATCTGCCGCTCTTTTTTACTGCCGATTTCGGGATGCAACGTGTCCGCCAACTCGCGTGAACTGTCGAGGGCCACTACGCGGACACCCTCCCCCGTCTCCTGATTCAGGAAAGTGGCCGCGACCTTACCGTAATCTAAAAACTTCAGGCTGCGGCGTCCAAGACTGACCCCCGCGACGGCCCCGACGGCATCCGCCATGCAGCGGTCTATCTCCACCCAGACGATCAACTTCTTACGGTCGGCCCCGCGCGGATCGTAGATTTCGACGAGCCGGCAGCCGAGCAGCGCCATGCGCACGCCTAAGAGTTGGCCCGGACAAATGTGGCCGTGCAGGCGTCCGCATTCCTGCAAAAGCTCCTGAATTGACTGCCGCGCGATTTCCACTTAAGACTTTCCTTCAGGAGTCGGCAAGGCGACCTTTATCAAGCTTTGCGTTAACCGATGCGTGGCAATCCATTCAAAAATCAGGACTAATACAGCAAAAATTTCTCCCTCGCCGATTTGAACTCCTCCAAAGGGGCGGCCCAGGAATCCTGTATCGTCTCCAACGACTCGCCCGCCTCGAAGGATTCACGTAATTTGTTCGTCCCGGCGATCACGTCGAACGGGTTCTGGTCGAAAACGTATTCGTAAGGCGGCTCTTTCCACTTGAACTTATCCGTATAAAGCTCATAAATCACTTTAGCCGCCGCAACGCCCGAGATCACCGGCTCGAAAGCCCGCCGGTCGAGCACGTGAATCTGCACCCCGCCGCAGGTTTTGCCCGCGTGCTTCTGGAAAGTGGGCTGGAAAGAGCTGGCGCGGAAGTAAACTCCCGAAAGCCCCAGCCCGTTCAACTCCCGCGCGAGCTTCGCGGGCTCGACGTAGGGCGCTCCGACCAACTCGAATGGCCTCGTCGTCCCTCTCCCTTCCGACACCTGAGTCCCCTCGAAATGCACAGTCCCCGGAAAGACCGTCGCCGAATCGAGCGTCGGCATGTTCGGCGAAGGGAGCACCCAAGGCGCGTCCGTCTCGTCGAGCCAGAGTTCCCTCTCCCAGCCTTCCATCAGCATTAACTCAAGCTCGCAGCCGATCCCCCAGTGTTCGTTGAACATCTTCGCCAGCTCGCAGACGGTCATCCCGTGCCGCGTCGCCAGCGGGAACTGGCCGACGAAAGAGGCGTATTCGGGTTCGAGCACCGTGCCCGCCACGCCGACCCCGTCGATCGGGTTCGGCCGGTCGCAGACGACGACCTTTATTCCGAGCTTCCTGGCCGCGCGCATGCAGTTGGCGAGCGTGTAGACGAAGGTGTAGATGCGACAGCCAACGTCCTGTAGATCGAAGACGATAGCGTCCACGTCTTCAAGCATTTTCTCGGTCGGCTCGCGGGTCTCGCTGTAGAGCGAGAAGACGGGCAAGCCCGTCTCCGCGTCGAAGGCGTGCTCGGTCTCGACCATGTTGTCCTGCACGTCGCCGCGTATGCCGTGCTGCGGGCCGAAGAGGGTCGTTAGCTTCCAGCCCCCCCCTTCCGCGAACAGGTCTGCGACGTGCCGCAGATCGTGATCGACGGACGCCTGGTTACAGACGAGGCCGACGCGCGCGCCCTTGAGCGCGCGGCCCTGCTCACGCAGCAGCCGCTCGACGCCGAGTTTGACGGCCTTCTTCCCCGCCCCGACCGGAACAGCCACCTGACTCATCAGCCTCAAACCCTCCCCCTAGCCGCAGAGAACAGAACCCCCGTTGACGTTCAAAACCTCGCCCGTGACGTGACGCGCCCAGTCGCTGCACAGGAAGACGACTGGCCCTGCCACGTCTTCCGGTTCGGCGACCCGTCCGAGCGGGATCGATGCCTCCGCCTCACGCCTCGCGCTCTCCCCCGACAAAGCCCCCGCGGTCATCTCCGTCCGCACCCAGCCGGGCGCGACCGCGTTGACGTTGACGCCGTGCCGGGCCAACTCGACCGCCAGCGATTTGGTGAACGATATCTGCCCGCCCTTCGACGCCGCGTAGCTCGAATAGAAGGATTCGCCGCGCTGCCCGGCCGTCGAGCTGACGATCACGATCCGGCCTGACCCTTGCCGCTTCATGTACGGCACGGCGGCACGGCAGGCGGCCCAAGTCCCCTTCAAGTTCGTGTCGATGACTCTATTCCACAAGTCCTCTGTCATCTCTTCGACCGGCGCGCCCTCCCACAGTCCCGCGTTGCAGACCAGAAAGTCCAGACGGCCGAAGTTTTCGAACGTCTGACGCGCCAGCGCCTCCGCTTCTCCCACGCGGCTCACGTCCCCGCGGAAGACCAAGGCCCGGACGCCGCGCGCCTCGGCCGCGCGCCTCGTCTCGTCCGCCGCTGCCTCATCCCGCACGTAGTTGATCGCAACGTTGACGCCGGCCTCCGCGAACCTCGCGACCAACGCGCGCCCGATGCCGCGCGAACCGCCGGTTACGACCGCGACCCGCCCGCGCAGATTGAGACCCAGATCGCTCATGCCAACTTGCTCGACTCCGAGCCTAATCCGACTCAGAATCTAACCGAAAGCGCGTGACACGACAAACGCCCGGAAATGCATCACTTGGGAAACCGCAAAACATGCGCGGAAACCCCGGAGCAAAGCGCACTTCTTAACCTGCCACCTATCGGTTAAAGAAAACGAATCCCAATCGCCTCAGGCGTTATCGGACGCGTGGGCGGCTAGTTGGTAAGCGTCCGGCTCGTGCTGCTCCCGCGCGTTGGCGTGCGCGGCGCGTGTTGAGAATTCGCGCGCCGCTTCGACGAAGCTGCCAAAAAGTCTGACGGAGAAGTCATCGCCTTCCCAGTCGATCTCCGGATGCCACTGCACGCCGACGGCCCAGCGGTCTGTCCGAACGTCTTCCACGCCTTCGACCAGACCGTCCGGCGACCAAGCCGTGGCCCGCAGGTTCGCGCCCAACGTCTCGATGGCCTGATGGTGGTGGCTGTTGACCTGCGTCCCAACGCCCCCGGCCAGCGCCGCGAGCAGACTCCCTTCGAGCAGCCGCAGGCCGTGCGAACGTCGCCCGCGCGGCTCGCCCTGCTCGTGTTTGACCGCGTCCGGCCACTGGCTACAGATGTCCTGCAACAGCGTCCCGCCGCGCGCCACGTTCCAAATCTGCAGGCCGAAACAGATCGCCAAGAGGGGCAGCCGCCGGGCCTCGACTTCGGCCAGCACGAGCGCGTCGGTCTCGTCCCTGAGCGGGTGCACTTGGCCGAGCCGCGGGTGCGGCTCGCGCCCGTAGCGCAGCGGGTCAACGTCCGACGCGCTGCCCGGCAGCAGCACCCCGTCGAGCCGCGCGACGATTGAGCGGAGATACCCGACGCGCGGGACGAGCGACAGGTGCACGGGCACGCCGCCGGCCGCTTCGACCGCCTCGCCGTAGTGACGCGCCAAGTAGAAACGCTCCGTCTCCAACTCGTGGCGCATCGTGATCCCGATGAGCGGCCTCACTTCCCCTCCCGCGCTCCGACACCTCGGTTTTTTTTCGCGCCGCGGCAACGCGCGGCCGTCACAATCATACAGCAACTCACACCGTTCTCCGATTCAGACGCTTCTCGGGCGCGTAAAGTGCTCCGCGTCCGCGGCCGGCGAAAATAGGCTCGGCTTGACTTCCCTTCCGGCCGCTTCCTATAGTCTCATCTTCCGACGATGAGCGAGAAAAAAAGACATGCGCGCACGCGCAGCACCACCGTCCTGCTCGTGCGCCGCGGCGGGCGCGTCGCCATGGCGAGCGACGGGCAGGTGACGATGGGCGACACCGTCATGAAGAGCGCCGCGCGCAAGGTGCGCCGCCTCTACAACGACCGCATCCTCGCCGGCTTCGCCGGGGCGACGGCCGACGCCTTCGCCCTGCTGACGCGCTTCGAGGGCAAGCTCGAACAGTACCACGGCAACCTAGAGCGCGCCGCCATCGAGCTGAGCAAGGAGTGGCGCACGGACAAAATCCTGCGCAACCTCGAAGCCCTGCTGCTCGTGGCCGACGAGAAAAGCTCCTTCCTGCTCTCCGGCAACGGCGACGTGATCGCCCCCGACGAGCACGACGACTGCCTCGCCATCGGCTCGGGCGGCCCCTACGCGCTCGCCGCCGCCCGCGCCCTCCTCCAGCACACGGAGATGGGCGCGCGCGAGGTCGCCGTCGAGGGCCTGAAGATCGCCGGCGACATCTGCATCTACTCGAACCAGAAGATTCTCGTGGAAGAATTGTGAGGGACAGGGTTTAGGAGTCAGGAGTCAGGGTTTAGAGGACGGGCCGGCATCTTCATCCGCGAATCTTGACTCCCAACGCTAACCATGAATCCTGAATCCTGAATCCTGATTCCCAGCTCCTGCTTTATGGTCATCTACCTACAGGGCGACGTGGACGAGGACGTGCGGCTCGACGAGCTGACGCCGCGGCAGATCGTGGCGGAACTCGACAAGCACGTGGTCGGGCAGCACGCGGCCAAGCGCGCCGTGGCCATCGCGCTGCGCAACCGCGTCCGCCGCCAAAAGCTGCCGCCCGAAATGGCCGCCGACGTGATGCCCAAGAACATCATCATGATCGGCTCGACCGGCGTCGGCAAGACCGAGATCGCGCGGCGGCTGGCGCGCCTGTCGAACTCCCCGTTCCTCAAAGTCGAGGCGTCGAAGTTCACGGAGGTCGGCTACGTCGGCCGCGACGTGGAGAGCATGATCCGCGACCTGACCGAGATCGCGGTCGAGATGGTGCGCGTCGAGAAGGTCGACGAGATCGCCGAGAAGGCCGAACTCAACGCCGAGGAGCGCCTGCTCGATCTCCTCCTGCCGCCGCGGCCCGGCTCCGGCTACTTCAGCTTCGACGACGACGAGTCGCAGACGGACGCGGCCGAGGCGCAGCCGCCGCGCGACGATCAGTTCACGCGCACGCGCGAGAAGCTGCGCGAGCAGCTGCGCGCCTCGAAGCTCGACAACCGGCTCGTCGAGATGGAGGTGCGCGAGCGCAACTTCCCGACCATCGAGGTCGCCGGCCCGCAGGGCGTCGAGGAGATGGGCATCAACATGAAGGACATGCTCGGCAACCTCTTTCAGGGCCGCACGCGCAGGCGGAAGATGAGGGTTGACGAGGCGATGGACTACCTGATGCAGGAGGAGGAGGAGCGGCTCGTCGACATGGACGTGGTCGCGCGCGCCGCCATCGAGCGCGTCGAATCCGCCGGCATCATCTTCCTCGACGAGATCGACAAGATCGCCGGGCGCGAGTCGGGCGGGGGCGGCCCGGACGTGTCGCGCGAGGGCGTGCAGCGCGACATCCTGCCGATAGTCGAGGGCACGACCGTCAACACCCGCTACGGGATGGTCAGAACCGACCACATCCTCTTCATCGCGGCCGGCGCGTTCCACGTCTCGAAGCCGTCCGATCTGATCCCGGAGTTGCAGGGGCGCTTCCCCATCCGCGTCGAGCTGGAGTCGCTGACGGTCGAGGACTTCAAGCGCATCCTGACCGAGCCGAAGAACTCGCTCTTGAAGCAGTACCGCGCGCTCCTTGAGACCGAGGGCGTCGAGCTGGAGTTCACGCCCGACGCCGTCGAGTCGATCGCTCAGTTCGCCGGCCGCGTCAACGAGACGACCGAGAACATCGGCGCGCGCCGCCTGCACACGATCATGGAGAAGGTCTTGGACGAGATCAGTTTCGAAGGCCCAGACCTCGAACCCAAGCACCAGACAATCGACACCGCCTACGTCAGCCGCGTCCTGCAGGACGTGGTCAAGAACCAAGACCTCAGCCGATACATCTTATGAGGGCGGGAAAAGGCGAAGGCGAAGGGGGTGAAGGCGTGGGCGCGGACGGGGGGCCGCGCGCGCCTTCGCGCCCTCCCCTTCCCCCCTACCACTCGCCCTTGACCCTCCTTTTCGTCCTCTGCTTTTTCCCTCTCGCGCTGACTTCTTCCGGCTGCGGCAAGCGCCGGCCGCCGCTGCCGCCGGTCGAGCGCGTGCCGCAGCGCACCGAGTTGCTGTCGGGCGTGCAGCGCGGCAATCAGGTGATCCTGAGTTGGCCCGCGCCGCGCGTGAACGCGCCCGACGACAGCGTGCAGAGCGTGCGCCGGGTGGACGTGTACCGCGTGGCCGAGCGGACGGACGATCCGCTGCCGCTCACCGAGCAGGAGTTCGGCGAGCGCGCGACGCTCATCGGCTCCGTCGTGGCCGAGTCGATCCTCGGCGCGGACGACACGCTCAGCTACACGGACACGCTGACGCTGACCGGCCCCGTCCGCCTCCGCTACGCCGTCCGCTACGTCAACGCGGCGGGGCAGCGCGCGGCCTTCTCGAACTTCCTGCTGATCGTGCCGGCCACGACCGTCAGCCAGCCGCCCGCGCTCGCCGAAGCGACCAACCCGACCGAGTCGGTCGTCCGCCTGCGCTGGCAGCCGCCGCGCGCGAACGTGGACGGCTCGACGCCCGTCAACCTGCTCGGCTTCAACGTCTACCGCACGGAACGCTCGCAGGCGGAGAGTTCGCAGACGCCGCTCAACAGCGCCCCCGTCAACGCGACCGAGTTCGACGATCAGACCTTCCGCTACGGCGAGCAGTACGAGTACGTCGTCCGCGCCGTCTCGTTGGGAACCGAGGGCGCGCAGGTCGAGAGCCTGAATTCCAACGCCGTCTCGATCACGCCGCGCGACGCCTTCGCCCCGTCGGCCCCGACGGGCCTGAGCATCAACGCCGCGCCGCGCCGCGTCGCCCTCTTCTTCGCCGCCAACCCCGAACGCGACGTGGCCGGCTACAACGTCTTCCGCTCGCCCGATCCGAACCTGCCCAAAAACGAGTGGCGCAAGCTCACGCGCGAGCCGCTCACGCGCACGACCTTCTACGACGACGCGGTCGAGCCGGGCGCGAAATATTTCTACTACCTGACGGCGGTCGACACGGCCGGCAACGAGAGCCAGCCGTCCGAAGTCGTCTCCGACACCGTCCCGCAGTAAACGACGCATGAAACTAGGCAGATTCATCTCCCCGCGCACCGGCTACCCCGGCCTCGGCCTCGTCCACGGCGATGCGATCTACGCCGTCACGGACGACATCTTCGACTCCGGCCGCTTCGACCCCGCGACGGCCGAAGATTTTGTCGCGCTCGCGGAGGCCCGGCTGCTCGCGCCCGTCCAGCCGTCGAAGATCGTCTGCGTCGGCCGCAACTACCGCGAGCACGCGGCGGAGCTCGGCAACCCGATGCCCGCCGAGCCGCTGCTCTTCCTCAAAGCCCCTTCGTCGCTCGTCGGCCACGACGCTCTAATCGAGTTGCCGTCTGTCTCCCAGCGCGTCGAGCACGAGGGCGAACTCGCCGTCGTTATCGGACGGGAGTGCCGGCGCGTGACCGACGCCGAGAACCCGCTCGACTACGTGCTCGGCTACACCTGCCTCAACGACGTGACCGCGCGCGACCTGCAAAAGAAAGACGTGCAGTTCACGCGCGCGAAATCGTTCGACACCTTCTGCCCCGTCGGCCCCTTCGTCGAGACGGAACTCGACCCGCTCGACCTCCAAGTCGAGACGCGCGTCAACGGCGAAGTCCGCCAGCGCGGCCGCACTAGCGTGATGGCCTTCCCCGTCCCCTACCTCATCCGCTACGTCTCGCACGTCATGACGCTCCTGCCCGGCGACGTGATCTCGACGGGCACGCCCGCGGGCGTCGGCCCGCTCGCCGACGGCGACGTGTGCGAGGTCGAAGTCGAAGGCATCGGCGTCCTGCGCAACACCGCCCGCGCCGCGTGATGGCACCGACAGCGAACGCCCTCGCGGGCGAAGTTCACGAACCGCGTGACGATCAAAGATCGCCGGAGCGTTTCGTCGAAGCCCACGAACTCGTCAAACGTTACGGCGCGCGGGCGGCCGTCGACGGCGTCAGCTTCCACGTCCGGCAAGGCGAGACGTTCGGCCTGCTGGGGCCGAACGGCGCGGGCAAATCGACGACGATGCGCATGATCGCCTGCCGCTCGCCGCTCACGGCCGGCCGGCTCACCGTCGCCGGACTCGACGTGCGGCGCGACGCGCGCCGCGTCCGCGCGCTCATCGGCGTCGTCCCGCAGGAGAACAATCTCGATCCAGACCTGAGCGTGCGCCAGAACCTCTTAGCCTACGCGCGCTACTTCCGCCTCCCACGCGAGCGCGCCGTGCAACGGACGGCCGAACTCCTCGGCCTGATCGGACTCGCAGGGCGCGGCGGGGCCCGCGTCGAAGAGTTGTCCGGCGGCATGAAGCGCCGCCTGATGATCGCCCGCGCGCTGCTGCACGGGCCGCGCCTGCTCGTCTTGGACGAGCCGACTACGGGCCTTGACCCACACGTCCGCCAAGAGATTTGGCAGCGGCTCGAAGAACTGCGGCGGCTGTCGGGCCTGACCGTCATCATCTCGACGCACTACATGGACGAGGCCGAGCGGCTCTGCGACCGCCTGCTCGTCATCGACCGCGGCCGTCTCGTCGCCCAAGGCCCGCCGCGCGAACTCGTCACGCAGAGTTTTTCCCACTACGCGCTCGAAGTCCGCGACGCGGCCGACCTCCCACTCCGCGCGGACGGCCTGCGCGCGGACGTGCGCGCGACGACCCGCGCGGGCGCGCACCTCTACTTCGCGCCGACGCCCGAACTGCTGACGCCCTTGATGCGCTTCTACGAAGGCCGCCGCGTGCTGCTCCGCCCTTCGAGCCTCGAAGACTTTTTCCTCGACATCGTCGGCGACCCGAACGAAGACGGACAGGGGGGTTGAGACTTGGGCCGGCCGAACGAAGACACGGGCGAGGCGGGCGCGCGCGGCGGCGGCGCTGATGGCCGCGTCGTGCGCGTCGATTCGCTCAAGTTCGACGGCCGCCTGCATCGCAGTTGGCCCGCCCGACTCGCGCGCCGCGCGGGCGCGCTCGTCGTCCTCGAAGGCGTCTTCGAGACCGAGGTGCGCCACGCCCTGCTGGGCACCATCGCGGCCGGCACGCTCAGCACCGAGTTCTACTGGACGGATCGCTGGTACAGCGTCTTCCGCTTCCGCGAGCCATCGGGGCGGCTGCGCTGTTACTACTGCAACGTCAACCGCCCCGCCGAGTTCGACGGCGCAGTCCTCTCGTTCGTCGATCTCGACATCGACGTGCTCGTCGCGCCCGACTTCTCCCACACCGTGCTCGACGAGGACGAGTTCGAGACGCACGCCGCCGAGTTCGGCTACGACGAAACTTTACGCGCGCGCGCGCGCGAATCGCTCTCCGAGCTGCTCCGGCTGATCGAGGCGCGCGCCTTCCCTTTCGACGGGGGAGGCTGAGCGCGAACCGTGCGGCGCGCTGCCGCGGCTGCGGGCGAAGGGCGATCAACCTCCGGCGAAGGGCGTCGGACGACTGACGGGGAACGGATGTGCGACGGACGATGAGCGACGCCGGGCGAAACTTTTTCCGCATCTCCCTCGCGCGCGTCAACGCGCGAGACGCCTTGGCCGTGTGGCTGCGCCACTCGGAGGTCTACCTGCGCCTGTGGAAGATGGAGCTGGCCGCGCCGCTCGTCGAGCCGATCTTCATGGTCTTCGCGTTCGGCTGGGGCGTCGGCTCGCTCATCGCGTCCGAAGTGTCGGGCCTGCCCTACCTCTCCTTCGTCGGCGCGGGCGTGCTCGCCTTCACCGTGCTCTCGCGCTCGATGTTCGAGACGGCCTACGGCTCCTACTTCCGGATGGTCTACCAGAACACTTTCGACGCCATCCTCGCCACGCCCGTCGAACCCGAGTCGCTCGCCTTCGCCGAAATCTCCTGGGCCGCGACGAAGGCGCTCGTCGATTCCTTCATCATCCTCGCGGTGCTCGTCGTCTTCGGCGCGGCGCGGTCGCCGCTCGCGCTGCTGACGTTCGTGCCGCTCCTGCTCGGCAGCATCTTCACCGCCGCCGCGACGCTCGTCGTCACCGCCCACGTCCGCGACATCGACTCCTACAACCTCTACCTCGCCGTCTTCTTCTCGCTCGTCTTCCTCTGCGGCTTCTGGTTCCCCGTCGAGGTGCTGCCGCCCGCGCTGCAAACCGTCGCGTGGCTCATCCCGCTCACCAGCGCCGCCGACCTCACGCGCGCCCTCCTCGTCGGCCAGCTCTCCGCGCGCCACGCTTACGAACTCCTCTACCTCGCCTCTGCCGCCCTCGCCTTCGCCGAGTGGGCCACCCGCGCGCTGCGCCGCCGGATGGTGGTGTAGAGAAGCTATTAGCTATTAGCTGTTAGCCGGAGGAAAGACGAATTCACCTTTCGACCTCACACGGCATCCGGTTTTCGGTTTTGCTAACAGCTAACAGCTAATAGCTAACAGCTTTGCTATAATCCCCGGCCAATGGCATCCACACAGCAGCAGCAGACGGAGCAGCGGCGCTCGAAGCTGGACGAGTTGCGCGAGCGCGAGCGGCGCGCCGAGGCGGGCGGCGGCGCGGAGCGCGTCGCGCGGCAGCACGCGGCGGGAAAGCTGACGGCGCGCGAGCGCATCGAGTTTTTGCTCGACGAGGGGACGTTCGAGGAGTTCGACAAGTTCGTCACGCACCGCTCGACGGACTTCGGACTCGACCAGCAGAAGTTCCCCGGCGACGGCGTCGTGACGGGCCACGGGCTGGTCGACGGCCGCCGCGTCTTCGTCTTCGCGCAGGACTTCACCGTCTTCGGCGGCTCGCTCTCCGAGACCTTCGCCGAAAAAATCTGCAAGGTGATGGACTTGGCGATGAAGGTCGGCGCGCCCGTCGTCGGCTTAAACGACTCGGGCGGCGCGCGCATTCAGGAGGGCGTGCTCAGTCTCGGCGGCTACGCCGACATCTTTTTGCGGAACACTCTGGCGTCGGGCGTCGTCCCGCAGATCAGTTGCATCATGGGGCCGTGCGCGGGCGGCGCGGTCTACAGCCCGGCCATCACCGACTTCAACGTGATGGTGCAGAACACCTCCTACATGTTCATCACCGGGCCGGACGTGATCAAGACCGTCACGCACGAGGACGTGACGAAGGAGGAACTCGGCGGGGCCGACACGCACAACCGCGTCTCCGGCGTCGCGCACTTCGCGGCCGACTCCGACGAGCACGCCCTGCGCACGGTGCGCGAGCTGCTCTCCTTCATCCCCTCGAACAACATGGAGGAGGCCCCGCGCGTCGCCACCACCGATCCGCCCGACCGCGCGGAGCAGTCGCTTAACACCATCGTCCCCGAAGACTCGACCCTCCCCTACGACATCCGCGACGTGCTGCACGCCGTGATCGACGACGGCTACTTCTTCGAGGTGCAGCCGCACTTCGCCCCGAACATCGTCGTCGGCTTCGCGCGGTTAGGCGGCCGCAGCGTCGGCGTCGTCGCCAACCAGCCCGCTTTCCTCGCGGGCGTGCTCGACATCGACGCGTCGGTCAAGGCCGCGCGCTTCGTGCGCTTCTGCGACTGCTTCAACATCCCGCTCGTCACCTTCGAGGACGTGCCCGGCTTCCTGCCCGGCGTGCGGCAGGAGCACGGCGGCATCATCCGCCACGGCGCGAAGCTGCTCTACGCCTTCGCCGAGGCCACCGTCCCGAAAGTCACCGTCATCACGCGCAAGGCGTACGGCGGGGCCTACTGCGTGATGGCCTCCAAGCACATCCGCACCGACATCAATCTCGCGTGGCCCGCGGCCGAGATCGCCGTCATGGGCGCGGAGGGCGCGGTCGGCGTCCTCTACCGCCGCGAGATCGCCGAGGCCGAAGACCAGGCGGCCGCGCGGCGCGCGCGCGTCACGGAGTTCGAGGAGAAATTCGCCAACCCCTACGTCGCCGCCGAGCGCGGCTTCGTCGACGAGATCATCGAACCCGCCCAGACGCGCCCCAAACTCATCCGCGCCCTCTCCCTCCTCGAAAACAAACGCGACACCAACCCGCCCAAGAAGCACGGCAACATCCCGCTCTAGCGCAGCGCGCACGCCGACGGCGGCCCCTCTCCCCGCCGCCCTGATCGCGGGACGCAGCCGGTAAAATTTCCTGACGCGCCGGCCCGGCATCACTTATACTGCCGCTCCGTCCTCGCACACGACGCCTTCGCCGCTCCGGCGAGGCCGCCTCAGCCCGTCGCCCCGCGGAACGTACTCATGTTTCTTCGAAGGCTAAAATTCTTCTTCTCCGCCGTCACGCTGCGGGCCTTCCTCCGCTACTTCTTCTTCGCCATCGGCGCGCTGTGGCTCGTCGTCGAAGTCTTGAACCACTTCCTCAAGAACAAGCCGTGGTTCGAGCCGATCAACGACAACCTCCTGACCCCCTTTCTGGGCGTCGCCCTGCTCTACGCCTTCGTGCGCTCCATCCCGCCGCTCAGGTACGGCCGACATTTGCGCGGGCCGAACGCGCAGATCGAGATCGTGGTGGGCGACCTGTTCGCCACCCCTTCAAACATCGCCCTCGGCTGTAGCGACTGCTACGACACGAAGGCCCCGGACTCGGTCGCCCCGAACAGCCTGATCGCCCAACTCGTCGACAGGTCGTACGAGGGCAGCCCCGACACGCTCGACGAGCGGATCAAGCAGTCGCTCGACGCCTACAACGTAACCGGGGCGGTTGACGAGGGGTTCACGCGCGGGAAGAAGGAGCGCTTCCCCGTCGGCACGGTCGCGGTGGTCAAAGCGGGCGCGCGGAAGGTCTTCCTGACGGTCTTCTCGAAGGCGAACCACGACAAGACGACCAACACGACGCAGGACGATCTGTGGCTCAGTCTGTCCGCGCTGTGGAAGGTGGTCAGGCGCGACGGCGGGCTGGAGCCTATCGCCGTGCCGGTCTGGGGCTCAGGCCTCGCCCTCTTCAACGCCGCGCGCATCTCCCTGATCCAGATCGTGCTGCTCTCTTTCGTCATCGCCACGCGGGAGCGGCCCGTCTCCCGCAAGCTGACCCTCGTCATCCACGAGAAAGACTACGACCCCGAAGAAATGTCGGAGGCCATCCAGCTCGTCAACACGCTCGACTTTTAGCCACGCCCGCGCGGCGCGCGCGAGTCCGGGCGAGAAAGAAAAAAGGGGACGGCCTTGAAGCCGTCCCCTTCTATTTTTTTCGTCCGCGACCGTGCCTAGGCCGCGCGCTGCTGCTGCGCGGGCTTGTTCTCGCGCAGCAGTTCGAGCGCCTTCTTCATCTGCGTGTCTTCGGGCTGCTGCTTGGGTGCGTTCGGGTCAGGCGCGTTGGCCTCGGGCTGGCCGCCCTGCGGCGAGGGCTGCGTGATGGGGTCGTCGTCGTTGCCGGTCAGTTCTTCGGGGTCGATGGCCTCGGCCAACTCGGGCCGCTTGACCTCGACCGTCGGCTGGACGCCCGCGCCGAGGAACGCCTTGCCCTTCGACGAGGCCCACTTGACGGTCGTCAGCAGCAGGCCGTCGCCGTTGCGCAGCGGGAACAACTGCTGCTCCGCGCCCGCGCCGAAGCTCTTCTCGCCGACCACCTCGCCGCGCTTGTGCTCGGCGAAGGCGGAGGCCACGACCTCGGCCGCGCCCGCCGTCCCGCGGTCGATCAAGACGACGACGGGGCCGTCGAAGATCGCCAGCTTCGGATCGGCCGCGACGGTCTTCAGAGTCTTGTTGGCCTTCCCTAACGTCTGCGCGATGGTGCCCGACTTGATGAAGAGGTTCGCCACCTTCACGCCCTCGTCGAGCGAGCCGCCCGCGACGCTGCGCAGATCGAGCACGAACTTCTGCGCGCCCTGCTTCTGCAACTCCTGCACGCGCTTCTGCACGTCGGCCGCCTCGCCCGCGTCGAGGCTGTTGACCCGGACGACGCCGATCTTGCCGGCCTCCACCCGCGCCTCGGCCGCCGGAATCTCGGTCGCGCGCCGCTTCACCGTCACGAGGAAGGGCCGCGCCCCGGCGCGCAGGACTCTGAGCTTCACCTCGGAGCCGGCCGCGCCGTTCAGAAGCTGCTTCGCGTCGTAGAGCGAGATGTCGCGCGTCGCCTTCCCGTCGATGTACTCGATGATGTCGCCCGACTGCAAGCCCGCCTCGGCCGCCGGGCCGCCCTTCACCGGCGCGATCACGTAGAGGTACGAGGCGACCTGCGATAGCTCCGCGCCGATGCCGACCGCCGCCTTGTCCGTGCCCGCGCGGTACTCGCGCACCTGATCGACCGTCAGGTAGGTCGAGTACGGGTCGAGGCCGTAGGCCAGCCCGCGCAGCGCGCCCGCCCGAACCTTGTTCATGTCCGGCTCGTCGACGTAGTCGTCGTTGATGTGCTGGAGGACGCTCTCGAAGATGCGCAGCTGCGCGCCCGGATCGTTCGTCTGCTGCGCGCTGGTGAAGACCCAGCCGCCGACGAGCGTGTAGAAGGCCAGCGTGGCCGAGAAGACGACCAGAATGAATTTAGTGCGGAAAGACATGCAAAACTCCTCGGAGGCGGAAACGACGAGGCGGCTGCGCACGCGGCCGCCGCCATGAACGACGACTATACAGTAGCTCTCGGAAGGCCCGCAAGAAAGCGCGCCGCGCGCCCTACGCGCTTGGCGCGACCGTGCGCGCCCGCGCTATACTGAACGCCAAACACCCGCTAAAAGTTGAAACAGAACGGCGACACGCGGTCAGAACAATCACGGCCAACGGCTCAGCCCGCGGGCCGGCTGCTCGCGCTCGACCTCGGCGCGCGCCGCGTCGGCGTGGCCGTCTCGGACGAGTCGCGTCTGAGCGTCCGCCCGCTCCCGCCGCTCGCGCGCGCGAGTTGGAAGAAGCTTTTGGGAGAGATCGCCGAGCTGTGCCGGAGCTTTGACGCCAAAGGGGTGGTAGTTGGTTTGCCGGTCAACCTCGACGGGACTGAAGGCGAGGCCGCCGCCGAGGCCCGCCGTGTCGCGCGAAATCTGTCGCTCTCGCTCCACCTCCCGGTTCACTTGCAGGACGAGCGGCTGACTTCGCGCGACGCCGAACACTCGCTCCGCGCCGCCGGGGCGACTGAGCCGGAAGTCGACGCGCGCGTCGACGGCGAGGCCGCCGCGCTCATCCTCAGCGACTTTCTGGCGAAAAGCTGATAATGAAAGGACTGTCATGGCGGGCGAGCCGCGGGAAACAGGGCTGATCGGCGGAGCCGAAAAACGCGAGATCAGGATCGCCGACTACGACCCCGACTGGCCGAAGAGGTTCGAGACGCACGCACGCCTAATCGCCGGCGCGCTCGGCCGAGTCGCCCTGCGGGTAGAGCACGTCGGTTCGACCTCCGTCCCCGGCTTGGCCGCCAAGCCCGTCATAGACATTCTGGTCGTGGTCGCGGATTCCGCGGACGAGTCCGCCTACCTCCCCCAATTGGAGGCGGCCGGGTACGCCCTGCGCGTGCGGGAGCCGGATTGGAACGAGCACCGGATGTTCCGTACTCCCGAACGGGACGTGCACGTCCACGTCTACTCGGCCGGCTGCCCGGAGGTTGAGCGGAATCTGGCCTTCCGAGATCGCCTGCGCCGAAACGCCGGGGACTGTCGCCGTTACGAGCGGACGAAGCGCGAGCTGGCCGCGAGGGAATGGCCGGACATGAACGCGTACGCGGACGCCAAGACGGAGGTGATCGAAAGCATCTTAGCCGCGCCGCAGGCAGCCGACGAAATCCACCGCTAGCCCCGTTCGTGTGCTAACTCTTACACGCAGAGGCGCGGGGGCGCTAAGATTTTGAAACCTGCTCTTGACGCGTGCGACGCCAAGATAAGGCGACCGATAGCCGCGTCGGCCCGGCGACTCTTCCGGGCCGACCATTCATCGCAACGTCCGCGTCTTCGTCAGCTCGACTTCAGCTCGACTTCTCCTTTATGAAATTACTGCGAATCGCTCTGCTCCTCTTCCTCCTCGGCCTCCTGCTCGGCGGGGGTTTCGCGCTCTGGACTTACCGCGAACTCAACACGCCCGTCGCGCACGCCGCCTCTCAGGAGTACATCCAAATCCCGCGCGGCACTTCCCCGGCCGAGACTCTGGCGCGGCTCAAATCCGCCGGGGTTATCAGACGCGAGTGGCCGCTCCGGCTCTACATCCGCGCGCGCGGACTCGGCCCCGCGCTCAAGGCCGGCGAGTACCGCTTCCCCACCCCGGTCTCGCCCTTCGCCGTCCTGCGGAAACTTCAGGAGGGCGAGCAGCGGCTCGCGCGCTTCACCGTCATCGAGGGCTGGACGCGCTGGGACATCGCCGCCGCGCTGGCGCGCGTGCCCGAACTCGGACTGCCGGACGAGGCGGCGGCCCTGCGCCTGTTGGACGACACCTCGCTCATCAGCGACATCGATCCGCGGGCCGATAACCTCGAAGGCTACCTCTACCCGGACACCTACAGCTTCCCGCCGAACACGACCGCGCCGGAGATGGTGGCGACCATGGTGCGCCGCTTCCGGCAGGTCTGGTCGGGGCTGGCCGAGGAGGCGCGCGCGCGCAACCACACGACGCGCGAGATCGCGACAATCGCCTCGCTCATCGAGACCGAGGCGAAGCTCAAAGAGGAGCGGCCCGTCGTCGCCTCCGTCATCTACAACCGCTTGGAACGCGGCATGGCCCTCGGCATCGATTCGACCGTCATCTACGCCTCGAAGCTCGCGGGCCGCTGGCGCAACGACGGCAAGGTCTATCAGAGCGACCTCGACCGCGACTCGCCGTACAACACTCGCAAGGTGCGTGGCCTCCCGCCCGGCCCCATCGCCTCCTTCGGCGTCAGTTCGCTCGAAGCCGCCGTCCGGCCCGCGCGCACGGACTTTCTCTACTACGTCCGCGAGCCTTCGCGTAACGACGGCGCGCACAACTTCTACAACAACGAGGCCGACTTCTGGCGCGGCGTCCAAGCCCTGCGCGACTGGGAGCGGCGGCGCGACGCCAACGCCGCGGCCAACTCGAACGCGGCGACCGGCACCAGCGCGGGCGACGGGATCAACTCGAACGGCACGCTCCCGGCCAACACGAACCAGTAAATTAGAACGATGAACGCGGGACGCGGAACGGTGAGCTGGAATCAGTTGTCTTCAGTTCGTCGTTCCGCGTTCGCCGTTCCTTCCGAAGTCTATCTTGAAAACGCAGGTTCGTTGGTCTATCCTCAATCGAGTCTCCCAAGGTCAAAGGTACGGCGACGCAGAAAGGCGGGTTGCGAGATGCTGAAGAAGGTTTTCGGTTTAATGTTCGTGCTGGCGCTCGGCGCTACGGCAGCGATGGCGCAGGAGAAGGGCGTTGACACGCAGAACGACCGCATCCGCAATCAGGGCGCTGAGCGCGCGCCGGGGCAGAACGGCCGCAATCAGAGCACGGGGACGGGCCGCGGCATCGACTTCGGCGGGGGCCGCACGCCCGAGCGCGTGCTCGTCGCCAACCCCTACCGCTTCACGGCCCGCCGCGACATCGTCCTGCGCGCCGTCGAGGAGTTGATGCAAGAGCAGAAGCTCGTGCTCGACGCGGCCAACTCGAACCGCGAGGAAGGCGTCGTCGTTACGCAGCCCTACTCGTTCGTGCGCGGCGCGGTCGTCGCGCTCTCCGAGATCAGCCGCTACGCCGAACTGCCGCGCGACACAGTCCGCGGCTGGACGCGCGGCCGCTACACGCTCCTCGTCGAAGTCCGCGCGCTCGACGGCGTGACGACGAGCGTCGCCGTCAACGCGCGCGTCGAGGGCCGCAGCGACAGCGCCGCCGGCTCGGAGTGGGTGAGCTTGGCGAGCACCGGCGAGGCCGAGCGCGAATTCATCGTCGCGCTGATCGAGAAGATCACGGGCGGCGCGCCGCAGACGCAGCAGTGACGACTTCCGTCCTGTAGTTTCAACCTATTAACTCCGGGAAGCTGACAGACTGGTTTAGCTTACGTCGCGCCATGAAGGACGCGTTCAATTCGGCGGCTTCGAGTCCCGAAGAAGAGTTTCACCTGACGGCCGACGCGGTGGGCAGGAAGAGTCTGGCCGCGAAAATCTGGCCCGCCCTGCTGGCGCTGGCGCTGACGGTCGGGCTGTTGGGCGGCTACTTCTACCTGCGCGGCCGCAACGAGTTGGCCCTCGCGGAACGCCGCGCCGGGGCCGAGAAGGCCAAGGCGGTCGCGCCGCCCGTCGCGCAGGTCTTTCAGGACGAGGTGCGGCTCGCGGGCGGGCAGGCAGTCGTCGGCGGGTTGGTGCGCAACATCTCCGGCGAAAAACTCGAAGGTTTGAGCGTCGAGATCGAGTTGAAGAGCCGCGGGGGCGACGCGAAAGAAGTCCGACAGGTGGCGGTCGAGCCGCGCGACCTCCCGCCGGGACAGGAAGGCAAGTACTCGCTCCAGATCGCCCCGAAGGCTTGGGGCGGGGTCACCGTCGCCCGTTTGATGAGCGCGGCGAGCGGCGGCGAGCTCCCCTTCAAGCCCGAGATGGGCGCGCGGCGTCCGCCCGAGGCCCGGCCCGCCCCGAAGGTGGTCGTCGAGCCACGGCCGCGGCAGAAGGGCGACGACTTCATCAACACGCCCGACACGCCCGTCCGCATCCCCTGAGGCGGGCCGACTTCAACTAAAATCTGATGAGTCGGCGCGGCGACGGATTTCAGGTAACGCTTTAAGTCGCGGCGCGCCGTGTCGCCGAAAGCTTGATCAACTTCTCGCCCGGCAGGTTCTACGCGCTCCGGACAACGCCGCGGGTTGAACCTGTCTCTCAGTGTTCGATGCACACAGCTTCACACATTTTTTCGTCCGAAGACGCAGCGCCGGCCCGCGCGCGGAGAGTTTCGCCATGGTGCGCGCCGGCGCTGCTGCTGGCCGGCCTGCTGCTGTCCGCCGCCGCTCCCGATGCCCGC
>DATCVD010000059.1:0-7904 GCA_036567125.1 Pyrinomonadaceae bacterium
CTCGGCCCGCCCCCGCGCGCGCACCGTCCGCGCCGCGTGCGCCGCCCGCTCGTAAAGCGTATCGCTGTTCGTTTCTTCCATGAGGCTGTTAGCCGCTAACCGCCGGCCGCCGGCAAAATCATCCCGCCGGCCGTTCACTTCTCTTTGACGTAGGGGATGCCGAGGGCGCGCGGGGCGCGCGAGGTGCCGATGAAGCCGGCGAGCACGACGACGGTCAGCACGTAGGGGATGATCTGGATGAACTGGTTCGGTATCTCCTCCTCGCCGAAGCGGACGCCCTGCAACTGGATCGCCAGCGCCTCGGTGAAGCCGAACAGCAGGCACGCGAGCATCGTCGGCACGGGCCGCCACTTGCCGAAGATGAGCGCGGCCAGCGCGATGAAGCCGCGCCCGGAAGTCATGTTGCGCGTGAACAGCGACGACTGGCCGATTGAAAGGTACGCGCCGCCGATGGCCGCGAGCGCGCCCGACAGCATCACGGCGAGGTAGCGCACGCGCGTCACGCTCACGCCCGCCGCGTCGGCCGCGGCCGGGTGCTCGCCGACCGCGCGCAGGCGCAGCCCGAACGGCGTCCGGTAGAGCACGTACCACGTCACGCCGACGAGCGCGCCGGCGATGAAGATGGGCGTCCACGGGATCAGGTTCTCGCGCGGAATCTGCGGAGTCGAACCCGACGAGAGGAAGAACGCGCCCGACAGCATCGCCGGGATGCCGATCATCAAAATGTTGATGGCCGTCCCGCTCACGACCTGATCGGCGCGGAAGCGGATGCACGCGACGGCGTGGACGAGCGCCACCGCCACCCCCGCGGCTATCGCCGCGAAGAGTCCGACGAAGGGGTTGCCCGCCCAGTGCGTCACGGCCGCGGCCGTGAACGCGCCGGCCAGCATCAGCCCTTCGAGCGCGATGTTGATCACGCCCGCGCGCTCCGAGAACAGCCCGCCCAGCGCCGCCAGCAGCAGCGGCGTCGCCAGCCTCACGGTCGAGGCCAAGAAGATCAGCGCGAGATCAAAAAAGTCAGTCATGGATTAGCTGTTAGCTGTTAGCTGTTAGCTGTTAGCTGTTAGCAAATCTAAACACCGAAACGACGGCAAGGGCGGAAGCTGAAAGCTGTTTCCTTCCGGCTAACGGCTAACGGCTAACAGCTTCCTCACACTTTCGATCTCCGCAGCAGCCCGAAGCGGCCGAGCTTGCCGCGGAAGAGCGCCTCGGCGGCGACGAAGAGGATCACGACCGCCTGCAAGACCTCGACGATGTCCTTCGAGACGCGCTCTGAGAACGCGTCGACGAAGATGCCGCCGCGGATGAGCACCGCGAACAGGAGCGCCGAGAGCAGCACGCCGGCCGGGTGGTTGCGCCCGAGGAGCGCGACGGCGATGCCGGTGAAGCCGTAGTTGGCCGAGAAGCCGTCGTAGAAGCGGTGGCGGTAGCCGAGCACCTCGTTGACGGCGACCATCCCGGCCAGCGCGCCGGAGACCGTCATCGCCAGAATGATCTGCTTTCGCACGCTGATGCCGCCGTACTCGGCCGCCTGCGGGTTCGCGCCCGTCGCGCGAATCTCGTAGCCCCACTTCGTCCGCCACAGGAAGACGTACACGAGCGCGCACGCCGCGAGCGCGAGCAGGAACGCGAGGTTCAAAGGGATGCGCTCGGGGAAGCCCGGCAGGAAGCGGCCGATGCGCGGCAGCTCCGCGCCGGGGCCGACCGGAACCGACTGCATGATCGGATCGCCCGGCGCTTTGTAGTAGTACTGCGTGAAGTAGCTGACGAGGGCGAGCGCGACGAAGTTCAACATGATCGTGTTGATGACCTCGTGCGACCCGAAGCGCGCCTTGAGCCAGCCGGGGATCGCGCCCCAAAAGCCCCCGGCCACGACGGCCGTCAGCACGACGAGCGGGATCAGGAGGAACGCCGGCAGGGTCACCCACGCGTAGTTCGTCGGCGTGCCGAACACGTCCACGACCGTCCCGCCGAACTTGATGCCGACCCAAGCGGTGGCGAACGCGGCGACGTAGAGCTGCCCCTCCGCGCCGATGTTGAGCAGCCCGCAGCGGAAAGCGACGGCGACGGCGAGGCCCGTGAAGATGAGCGGCGTCGCGTAAAAGAGCGTGTAGCCGATGCCGTCCGGCCACGAGAGCGCGCTCCCAATCAACAGCCGGTAGACGTTGACGGGATCGTCGCCCACGAGCAGCACGAAGATCGCGCCGACGACGAACGCCGCCGCCACGGCGACGAGCGGGAAGACGAGTTCACGAAGATTGTTCATAGTGATGAGCGGCGAGTGACGGGTGAAGAAGCCGTTAGCCGTTAGCTGTTAGCTGTTAGCCAAAGAAGAAATTCTTTTCCCCGGCTAAATGCTAACAGTTAACGGCTGGCAATTCTCCCACCCGTCGCCGTCACTGCTGTCTCCCTCCCGTCATCATCAGGCCGATCTCTTCGTGGCTCGTGGTGGCCGGATCGACCTCGCCGGCGATCCGTCCGTCGTGGATGACGAGGAGGCGGTCGGCGAGGGCCGTGACCTCTTCGAGTTCGGCGGAGACGAGGAGGACGGCGCAGCCCGCGTCGCGCAGCGCGACGAGCTGGCGGTGGATGAACTCGATTGCGCCGATGTCCACGCCGCGCGTCGGCTGCGAGACGAGCAGGAGCTTTGGTTTCTGATCGAACTCGCGGCCGATGATGAGCTTCTGCTGGTTGCCGCCGGAGAGCGCGCGCGCCGGGAGATCGGGGTTCGCCGGGCGCACGTCGAACTCTTTGATCAGGCGCGCGGCGCGCCCGCGGATCTCCTTGTCGTCGAGCAGGACGCCGCCTAACCCCCCGGCCGCGGGCGGCCGGTAGTGCGTGCCGAGGATCGAGTTTTCGGCCAAGTCGAAGTCGAGCAGGAGGCCGCGGCGGTGGCGGTCTTCGGGGATGTGCGCTATCCCTAGTTCGCGCCGCCCGCGCGCGGGGACGTGTGCGATGTCGCGGCCCAGAAAGTTGATCTCGCCCGCGACCGTCGCCTCGCCCCCGAGGCCGGCCAGCGCCTCGATCAGCTCGGTCTGCCCGTTGCCCTCCACGCCCGCGACGCCGACGATCTCGCCCGCGCGCACGTCGAACGAAACCCCGCCGACGCGCCGCGCGCCGTCGCGCGTCGTGACCGCGAAGTCGCGCACGCTCAAGACCGTCTCGCCGGCCTTCGCCTCTGGCTTCTCGACGCGGAGCAGCACGTCGCGGCCGACCATCAGGCGCGCGAGTTCGGCCGCGTCCGTCTCGGCGGTCTTCACGCCGCCGACGACGCGGCCGTCGCGCATCACCGTCACGTCGTCCGAGATGGCGAGCACCTCCGAGAGCTTGTGCGTGATGATGACGACCGTCTTGCCCTGCTCGCGCATCCGCCGCAGGATGGCGAAGAACTCCTCGACCTCCTGCGGCGTGAGCACGGCCGTCGGCTCGTCGAGGATGAGCAGCCGCGCCTCGCGGTAGAGCGCCTTGAGCAACTCGACGCGCTGCTGCTGGCCGACGGACAGATCGCCGACCACCGCCGCGGGATCGACGGCGAGCCTGAACTCGGACGAGAGTTGGCGGACGCGCTCGGCGGCGGCGCGCGTGTCGAGCGCGAGGGCCGAGCCGGTCTCCGCGCCGAGCACGATGTTCTCGGCGACGGTCATCGGCTCGACCAGCATGAAGTGCTGGTGCACCATCCCGACGCCGAGGGCGATGGCGTCGTGCGGCGTGCGGATCGAGCGCGCGCGGCCGTCGATCAGGATGTCGCCCGAGTCGGCCGTGTAGAAGCCGTAGGCGATGCGCATCGCCGTGGACTTCCCCGCGCCGTTCTCGCCGACGATGGCGTGGATCGTGCCCGGCTCGACGCGGATCGAGACGCGGTCGTTCGCCAGCACGTCGCCGAAGCGCTTCGTGATGTCGCGCAGTTCGAGCATCCCGTTCGGGTCAGTCGCCCGCGCCCGTGGCCGACGCTTCCGCCCCGCCTTCGAGCTTCGCCGCCAACGTGATCTCGGCGTTGAGCACGCGCGAGACGGGGCAGCCGGCCTTCGCGTTATTGGCCGCGGTCTCGAACTGCTCCTGCGTCGCGCCCGGCACGCGCGCAGTCAGATCGAGGTGGACGCTCTTGATCGTCGGCTTGCCGTCGACCGGCTCCATCGTCACGGTCGCGGTCGTGTCGATCTGCTCGGCCGTCAGGCCCGCGTTGTTGAGTTGGCCGGAGAGCGCCATCGAGAAGCAGCCCGCGTGCGCCGCCGCGATCAGCTCTTCCGGGTTCGTGCCGTGGCCGTCCTCGAAGCGCGTGTGGAACGAGTACTGCGTCTCCGAGAGCACGCCGCTCGCGGAGGTGAGTGTGCCCTTGCCGTCCTTCAGGCCGCCCTGCCAGCGGGCGGATGCCGTGCGTTTCATTGATGATCCCCCTGAGTGGTTTTATTGAGCTGTTAGCTATTAGCCGTTAGCCAGACATGAAAGCAAAAGCGATTGCCGGACTCACTTGAGCGACCGGCCGACGAATGAAGTTCGCCGCTCCCGACGCGGCGGACGCCGTGAGCTAACAGCTAACAGCTAACAGCTAACAGCTTCATTTCACTTCGCCATCGCGTCCGTGACTTTGATCTCGCCCCGGATGATCCGCTGCCGCGCGGCCTCGACTTCCTGCAAGACCGTCTCGGGGATGAGCGGGCGGTTGTGCTCGTCGAGCGAGAAGGCCACGCCGTCCTTGTCGAGGCCGAAGACGTGGAAGCCGCCCTTGAACTGCCGGTTCTTGACGTTGTTGACGATGTCGAAGACCGCGTTGTCCACGCGCTTGACCATCGAAGTCAGGACGAAGCCGGGCTTGACCATGTTCTGGTTCGAGTCCACGCCGATGACGAAGCGGTTGGCGCGGCCCGCCGCGTCCTTGCCCTCCTGCTCGACGGCGTCGAACGCGCCGAGGCCGGAGTTGCCGGCGGCCGTGAAGATCACGTCCGCGCCCTTGCCGATCTGCGCGAGCGCGAGTTCCTTGCCCTTGCCGGGGTTGTTCCACGCCGAGTCGGTCACGCCGACGAAGTTCGGGATCACGCGCACGTCGGGGCGGACGGCGCGCGCGCCCTCCTCGTAGCCGACGCGGAAGCGGTGGATGAGCGGGATGTCCATGCCGCCGACGAAGCCGAGCGTGCCGGTCTTCGAGGCCCGCGCCGCGATCATGCCGACGAGGTACGAACCCTCGTGCTCGCGGAAGACGAGCGAGGCCACGTTCGGCTGCTGGCTGACGCCGTCTACGATGGCGAAGTTGACTTCGGGGAAATCCTTGGCGACCTGTTCGAGGATCGGGGCCTGCGCGAAGCCGATGCCGATGACGAGATCGAACTTGCGTTCGGCGAAGGCGCGCAGCGCCGGCTCGATTGAGGTCGGGTTGCCGGGTTCAACGTCCCTGAGCACGATGCCGAGTTCGCGCTCGGCACGCCGCACCCCCTCGTAAGCCGCGGCGTTGAACGAGCGGTCGTCCTTGCCGCCGATGTCGAAGACGATGCCGACCCGCACGCGCGACGTGTCGTCGGCCGCGTCAGCGCCGGGCCGGCACGACGACAGAACGAACAGAAGTGGCAGACAGAGGGCGAGCGAGAGAAGTTGCAGGGCGGTTTTCTTCGCGTAGGGCTTCATTCGCTGATCGTGTCCTTGATGAGCCTGAAGGCTTCGGCGGGCGGCCCGTCGCCTATGCGGTAGGCCCGCCGGATGCGCGCGGCGGCCGCGGCGCACTCGTCGCCGCGGCAGAGCAGCAGGCCGAGCGGAGCGCCCGCGCGCACCTCCTCGCCGACGCCGACTTCGGCGAGGAAGCCGACCGCCGGGTCGATCTCGTCTTCGACGCGCGTGCGGCCGCCGCCGAGGTTGACGACGGCGAGGCCGATCTCGGCCGCGTCCACGCCCACGATAAAACCGGAACGCGGCGATTCTACCTTAACCTCGCGCACGGGCGAAGCCGAGAGCACGCCTGCGGGGTCGTCGCACACGCGCGGGTCGCCGCCCTGCGCCTCGACGTTGCGCCGGAAAGTCTCCAGCCCCTCGCCCGAACTAAGCGCGCGCCGGACGCGCCCGCGCGCCCCTTCGAGCGTCCCCTCCAAGCCCGAGAGCAGGACCATCCCGGCCGTCAGCTCGACCGAGAGATCGAGGACGGGGCGCGCGCGCTCGTCCGCCCCGCCGCGCAGCAGCTCGACGCACTCGCGCACTTCGACGGCGTGGCCGACCGCGCGCCCCAAGGGCTGGCTCATGTCGGTCAGCAGCGCCTCGGTGCGCACGCCGAAGCGATTGCCGGTGCGGACGAGCGCGACGGCCAGCTCGCGTGCGCGCGACTCCTCGCGCATGAACGCGCCCGTCCCGGTCTTCACGTCCAGCACGAGCGCGCCGAGGCCCGCCGCGAGCTTCTTCGACATGATCGAGGCGACGATGAGCGGGATGGCTTCGACCGTGGCGGTCGCGTCGCGCAGGGCGTAGAGCTTGCGGTCGGCGGGCGCGATCTCGTCGGTCTGCCCCATCATGGCGAAGCCGACCGCGCGGATGATCGCGCGGAACTCGTCGACCGAGAGGCGCACGCGGTAGCCGGGGATCGATTCGAGCTTGTCGAGCGTGCCGCCCGTGTGGCCGAGGCCGCGGCCCGAGATCATCGGCACGGCGAGGCCGCAGGCGGCGGCGAGCGGCGCGATCAGGAGCGAGGTCTTGTCGCCGACGCCGCCCGTCGAGTGCTTGTCGGCTTTGGGGCGTTCGATGTCGGAGAAGTCCAGCGACTCGCCGGAGCGCAGCATCGCGTCGGTCAGCGCGAACTGCTCGGCGTCGGTCATCCCGCGCAGGAAGATCGCCATCAGCAGCGCGGCCGACTGGTAGCGCGTGAAGCGGCCCGAAGTCACCCCGTTGACGAAGAACTCGATCTCCTCGCGCGTCAGTTCGCCGCCGTCGCGCTTGCGCGTGATGATGTCTTGTGGGCGCATGAATCAGTAGCTATTAGCTGTTAGCTATTAGCTGTTAGCCGGGGCAAGTTGGCTGGTTAGTTTCGCTCGGCTGGTTTCGGTTCAACTGTTTTCGTCTTGCTAACAGCTAACAGCTAGCAGCTAACAGCTATCGGCTAATCGCTCTTGCGCAGCAAGACGACCGCGTGGGCGGTGACGGCGCGGCGCTCGCCGACGGCGTCGAGGCCCTCGCCGGTCTTGGCCTTGACGCTGACGCAGTCCGTGCCGACCGAGAGCACGCCCGCCAAGTTCTCGCGCATCGCGTTGATGTGCGGGCGCAGGCGCGGCTGTTCGAGCAGGACGGTGGCGTCGCAGTTGACGACCCCGTAGCCGCGCTGGCCCGCGAGCCAGACGACGCGCGCGAGCAGCTCCAGACTGTCAGCGCCCTGCCACTGCGGGTCGGTGTCGGGGAAGTGGACGCCGAGGTCGCCCTCGCAGAGCGCGCCGAGGATCGCGTCCGCGACGGCGTGCGCCAGAGCGTCCGCGTCCGAGTGGCCGACCGAGCCGCGGTCGGACTCCAAGCGCACGCCGCCCAAGACGAGCGGCCGCCCCTCCGCCAGCCGGTGCGTGTCGTGGCCGGTGCCGATCCTAAACATAAAACTCAGAGGTTAGAGGTTAGAGGTCAGAGGTTAGTAAAAACAGTGCCGAACTGACCTCTAACCTCTAACCTCTAACCTCTAACCTCTAGCCTCTAACCTCTGCATGAAGATTTCCGCGCGCGCGAAGTCTTCGGGGAACGTGAGCTTGATGTTGCGCGGGTCGCCCTCGACGACGCGGACGGCGACGCCGAGCCGTTCGACGAGCGCGCTACAGTCCGTCGCTTCGAGTCCCGCGGCGACCGCCTCGGCGTAGGCGCGGCGCAGCAACTCCGCGCGGAAGCACTGCGGCGTGAGCGCGCGCCACAGCCGCTCGCGCGCGGGCGTGGCCGTGACGCGGCCGCCCTCGACCTCC
>DATCVD010000060.1:0-7891 GCA_036567125.1 Pyrinomonadaceae bacterium
GGCGGCTTACGCCGAGGGCGGCGCAGCCGGCGTCTCCGTGCTCACGGAGGAGGACGGCTTCCGCGGCTCGCTCGAAGACCTGCGCGCCGCGCGCGGGGCGGTCGCGCTGCCCCTGCTGCGGAAGGATTTCATCTTCGACGAGTACCAGATTTACGAGGCGGCCGAAGCGGGCGCGGACGCCGTGCTCCTGATCGTCGCCGCGCTCGACGACGCGCAGCTTCTGCGGCTGCGCAGACTCGCCGAGGACGGTCTGCGGATGGACGCGCTCGTCGAAGTCCACACGGCGGACGAGTTGCGGCGCGCGCTCGGTTGCGGCGCGACGCTCGTCGGCGTCAACAACCGCGACTTGCACACCTTCAAAGTCTCGCTCGAAGTCTCGGCCGATCTTGCGCGCCTCGCGCCCGCGAATGTTCTGCTCGTCAGCGAGAGCGGCCTGAAGACGCGCGACGATCTCTTGCGCCTCGCCGCTCTCGGCTACCGCGGCTTCCTCGTCGGCGAGTCGCTGATGCGCGCGGGCGATCCGGCCGACGCGCTGCGGCGTCTGACGGGCGCGGGGGAGGGGACGCAAGGATGACGCTCGTTAAAATCTGCGGCGTGACGAACCTCGAAGACGCGCTGCTGTGCGTCGAGGCCGGCGCGGATATGCTCGGCTTCAACTTCTACCCGCGCAGCCCGCGCTACGTCGAGCCGGAGGTCGCGCGCGAGATCACCGCGCGGCTGCCCGCGCCGGTCGTCGGCGTCGGGGTCTTCGTGAACGAGGAGAGTCCGCGGCGCGTCGAGGAGCTTGCGTCGCTGGCGAACGTCGCGGCCGTGCAGTTGCACGGCGACGAGCCGGCCGCGTACTGCCGCGCGCTGCGGGGCCGCTTCGTGATCAAGGCGCTGCGCGTCTCGGCGGACTTCGCGGCGGAGTCGGCTTCCGCTTACGAGACCCAAGCCGTCCTGCTCGACGCCTACAGCCGCGACCTCTACGGCGGCACGGGCGACGTGTTCGACTGGTCGGCGGCGCGGCGGGCGCGCGCGCTCGTGCCGCAACTTTTTCTGGCCGGCGGCCTCGGCCCGCACAACGTCGCGGAAGCCGTGCGCGCCGTCGCGCCCTACGCGGTCGATGCGTGCAGCCTGCTTGAGCGCGCGCCCGGCCTGAAGGACGCGGAGCGCGTGCGCGCTTTCGTCGCCGCCGTCCGTCGCGCGGATGCGGCAGAGGCTTCGTCGGCGTCCGTCCCTTCGTCAGCCGATTCGTCAGAGAGGGAAGCGAGATGAGTTTCACACAGCCCGACGGGCAAGGGCGCTGGGGCGCGTACGGCGGCCGGTACGTGCCGGAGACGCTGATGGCCCCGCTCGACGAGTTGACCGCCGGCTACTTCGCCGCGCGCGAAGACGAAGCCTTCCAGTCGGAGCTGGCCGCGCTGCTGCGCGACTACTCGGGACGCCCGACGCCGCTCTTCCGCGCCGCGCGTCTGACCGAGCACGCGCGCGGCGCGCGCATCTACCTCAAGCGCGAAGACCTCTCGCACACGGGGTCGCACAAGATCAACAACGCGCTCGGCCAAGCCCTGCTCGCGCGGCGCATGGGCAAGCGGCGCGTGATCGCCGAGACCGGCGCGGGCCAGCACGGCGTGGCGACGGCCACCGCCTGCGCGCTGCTCGGCCTCGACTGCGTCGTCTACATGGGCGCGGAGGACGCGCGGCGGCAACAGTTGAACGTCGTCCGCATGAAGCTGCTCGGCGCGGAGGTGCGCGAGGTGGACGCCGGCTCGCGCACGCTCAAGGACGCGATCAACGAGGCGCTGCGCGACTGGGTGGCGACGCCCGCCGAGACTTACTACCTCTTGGGCAGCGCGCTCGGCCCCCACCCGTACCCGCTGATGGTGCGCGAGTTCCAGAGCGTGATCGGGCGGGAGGCCCGCGCGCAGATATCAGAGCGCGAGGGGCGTCTCCCGGAGCTGCTCGTCGCCTGCGTCGGCGGCGGCTCGAACTCCATCGGCCTGTTTCACCCGTTCCTCGGCGACGAGCGGGTGAGGATGATCGGCGTCGAGGCCGGCGGGCGCGGCGACGCGTTGGGCGAGCACGCCGCGCGCTTCAACGCGCGCGGCGGCGGCCGCGTCGGCGTGCTGCACGGCACGATGAGCTACGTGCTGCAAACGGGCGACGGCCAGATCGCCGAGACGCACTCGGTCTCGGCCGGCCTCGACTACCCGTCGGTCGGCCCCGAGCACGCGCACCTGAGGGACGCGGGCCGCGTCGAGTACGTCTCGGCGACGGACGCCGACGCGCTCGCGGCCTTCCACACGCTCTCCGAACTCGAAGGCATCATCCCCGCCCTCGAATCGGCGCACGCCGTCGCTTTCGCGCTGCGCGCCGCGGCGCAGATGACGGCGGACGAGATCGTCCTCGTCAACCTTTCGGGGCGCGGCGACAAGGACGTGGCGCAGGTCGCGGAGGCAATCGAAAGGGGCGCGCCTTGAGCCGCGTCGCGGAGACTTTCGCGCGCCTCAAGGCCGAAGAGCGGCGGGCGCTGATCCCCTTCGTCATGGCGGGCGATCCAGACCTTGCGACGACGCGCGAGCTGCTCGTCGCGCTCGCGCGCGCGGGCGCGGACTTGATCGAGGTCGGCGTCCCGTTCAGCGACCCCGTGGCGGACGGCCCCGTCATCCAGCGCGCGGGCGCGCGGGCGCTCCGAAACGGCGTCGGCGTCGCGCGGGTTCTCGAAGCCGTGAATGATGCGCGCGCCGCGGCGGCGGACGTGCCCGTCGTCCTGTTCAGCTACTTCAACCCGCTGCTCCAATTCGGCGTCGAGCGTCTGGGCGCGGAGGCGCGCGCGGCCGGCGTGGACGGCGTGCTCGTGACAGATCTTCCGCCTGAGAGCGCCGCCGATTTCGCGTCCGCGATGAGGCGGAGCGGCCTCGACTCGATCTACCTCGCCGCGCCGACCTCGACGGACGAGCGGTTGAGACTCATCGCCGAACGCGCCAGCGGCTTCATCTACGCGGTCTCGCGCGCGGGCGTGACGGGCGCGCGCGCGGAGGTGAGCGCGGAGGCCGAACGGCTCGTCGCGCGACTCCGCAAAGTCTCCGCGCTGCCCGTCGCCGTCGGCTTCGGCATCTCGGACGCGCGCCAAGTAGCCGAAGTCTGGCGCTACAGTGACGCGGCGGTCGTCGGCTCGGCCATCGTCGCCGAGATCGAAAGGCGCGCGGGCCAACCAGACTTGGTCGCGCGCGTCGCCGACTTCACCCGCGGCCTGTTGCCTAGGGGTTAGGAGTTAGGAGTTAGTGAAAGAAATTGACTCTTTCTAAATCCTAAATCCTAACTCCTAACTCCTTCGACTACCGCCGCCCCTTCAAGAATTATTTGACACGGCGGGTGCTCAGGTATATTGTCCAGCCTCCTCGCAGCGCAGTAAGCTCACGCTGGCCTCACGTCTCACCCGACCCAGCTAGTGCCCGGCCAGCATCCCTTAGTCGTTCAGGTGTGTCGCACCTCCGATACTCTCACGTCCTCAAACCTAAGGAGATGAAACATGAACACACCCAAGGGGCTGTCGAAGCTCTTCCCGCTCACCGTCTCACTACTCCTGCCCGCCTCGGCGGGCCCGGCCGAAACTGAGGCGCAAACCACCGCGATCACGAGCAGCACCAGAACCCCGATAGAGTTCTTCAACGCGAACTCGGCCGGGGTCGCCGCCTTCCCGCAAAAGCCCGGAGGCGTAACCGAGTTAGTGCCGACGATCAAGCGGCTGCTCGGTTCGGGGCGCGCGAGTTGAGGCGCGACGCCCCTCGCCGGCACGCCCTAGTGAGGGGGGCTGTGCCGCGAGAAGGGCCGCCGCGTCTATGGGCGCGCGGCGGCCCTTTCTCCTTACCCCAACACCCTACAGTGATAAAAGGCGCGCTCGGCCGGGCGGCGCACATCGCCGGCAGCGCCGTCGGGCGGGCCGAAGTCCGCGCGCGCTCGCACACGGCGCGGGCCGTCCTCACGACGGCCGCAGGCGTGAGACGCGGGAAGGGCGGGCGGTGACGAGACGGAGCCGAACGACTCGTCGAACCCGACGCCCCGGTAGTAATCTTTTCGTCGCCCTCCCCCGGTGTAAATTGAAGGCCGTCCGCCCGGCGCGGGTTAACTCGGGCGTTGGGCGGCCTCCCGTGTCGGTGAATAAAATCATTGAAAGCGAGGCGATAAGTATGGCCTTAGATGCGAAGCGTGATCTGTTACGCCACTTCGTCGCCACGGTGGCGTACCGCGGCGGCGTAGCCATTTCAGGCGCGCCGGAGAACTTCGCCGCCTTTCGCGTTCACGAGACGGCGCGCACTCCGGGAGAGATTTTGGCCCACATCGGCGATCTGCTCGAAGGGTCGCTTCATCTGGTCAAGGGCGAGTTGGTCTATTTAACTTCCGCCCCCTTGCCGTGGGGCGAGGAGGTGTCGCGGTTCTTCTCCGCCGTGAGAGGTCTCGATTCCTACCTTGCGTCGGGCGCGCCGCTGGCCTGTCAGGTGGAGAAGCTGGTTCAAGGCCCGGTCGCCGACGCGCTGGCACACGTCGGGCAGGTCGTGATGTTGCGGCGGCTGGCAGGGAAGCCGGTTAGAGTCGAGAGCTATTTTACCGCCGACATAGTCGCCGGCGGCGTCGCCGAAGAGTCCTTCGCTAAGGTTGATTAGGCGCGAGCCCGGCGCTGTGTAGTGCGGCGCGCCGCCCACCAACGGCATGCGCGTGCGCGCGCCCGGCAAGTCTCTTATCGTCGAAGTCGGCGGCGCGGCGGGCGAGGCCAAGCGTTAGGTCGCATATGGTGAGTGGTAAACGCGCAACCGAATACCGGGTCGCGCAACCGGCGCGGCACGACAGGAATCGCGCGAGGCCGATCCGCCTTTTTCTGGCCGGTATGCCAACAGTGCGTCGCCGGACTCGGCGGCGCTAAGGTTTGTACCCGGCCTTCGCGGGCGGCGCGCTGACGCGTGACAGAAATCGCCGCGATAAGTTATTCTTTTTTAGCTGTTAGCGATTAGCTGTTAGCTGTCGGCCGAACAAGAAACCCCTTTCTTCCGGCCGACAGCTAACAGCTAATCGCTAACAGCTTCCTTCGGAGAGGTGCAGGAGTGGTTGAACTGGCAGCACTGGAAATGCTGTGTACGGGGAACCGTACCGTGGGTTCGAATCCCACCCTCTCCGCCAGAAACAACAGAGGTCAGAGGTCAGAGGTCAGGGGTTAGTAAAGAACTGTTTTACTAACCCCTGACCTCTGACCTCTGACCTCTATTTTTATGCTCAAGCCTTTCCTGCGCGCCGGACTCGACGTGCTGTTCGTCGGCTTCAACCCGCACCCGACGAGCTGGGAGCGCGGGCGCTACTACGCGCACGGGAGTCTCTGGCGCGTGCTGCGCAAGTCCGGCCTCGCCCCGTCAATCGAAGACGACTCGCAGCTCTTCGCGCACAACTTCGGCATCACCGATTTGGTTCACGACCGCCCGACGCGCGAGGCGTGGGAGGTCGGGGACGAGGAGTACGCGCGCGGCGCGCTGCGGCTCCGTCGGCAGATCGCCCGCTTTCGCCCGCGCGTCGTCTGCTTCACGGGCAAGGGCGTCTACCGCCACTTCGCGCGGCTCGGCGCGAAGGCCGCAGTCGAGTACGGCCCGGCCGGGAGTTTTAAGGGTTCCGTGCTGTTCGTCGCGCCGTTCCCGTCGCACAAGTGGGTGACCGACGCCGAGAAGGCGGGCCACTACCGCAAACTGAAAGCCCTGCTCAAAGCCCGGCCGCCATAAAGCCGTGACCGTTCCCTGATTAACTTCGGCCTGAGACGGTGGAAACCGACACGGCGACGGAGGTTTTTATGGAAGACGACAAGCTGGCGGCCGACGAGGCGCGGCGCGAGTTGCAGCACGAGTCGGTGAAGGCGCGGATTCAGTCGGACGTTGACTCCGAGATCGCGGCGCGCGCGGATCGGACGACGCCGCGCGAGGCGCGCGCGATGGAGGAGGTCGCGGGCGAGTTCCGCGCGAAGGCGGTTGACGAGGTCGTCGAGACGGAGCGCGAGGTCGACCGCGCGCGCGGCGCGGCCCGCGTCTCGCAGTTCGTCGATTACATCTTCTACATCATCTACGCGCTGCTGGGGATGCGCTTCCTCCTGAACCTGCTCGGCGCGCGGCAGGGCGCGGGCTTCGTCAAGTTTATCAACACCGTGACCGACCCGTTCTTCGCGCCGTTCAAGGGGATCGTGCCGACGCCCTCGACCGCCGAGGGCTTCCGGCTCGCGCTCCCCATCTTCGTCGCGCTCATCGCCTACCTGCTGCTCCACTTCGCCGTCAACGGCCTGCTCCGACTCGTCGCCCACCGCCGGACGGCGGTCTAGGCCGGCCGCCGACGGTGGGCGCGGGCGTTCGAGTCGCGCGGCAGGGCGCGGCCTCCGCGTTTTGAGTCGGCGGCGGCGGGATGTTAAGCTAGCCGCGGTTGAAAACTTATCGGGCTTCGGGCTCCGCACAACGCCCGCCTCGTGAACCCCGCCAGGCCGGGAACGGAGCAACGGTAGCGTAGGCCGCGTGTGTTGCGGGTCAGTCCGGAGTCCGGCCACTTTTCGGAGAAGAGTTGCCGCAGCGATCAAGCGGCGCTTCAGGTTGCCGAAGCGGGCGCGTTTGGAGCACAATCCGACGCGCCGACGCCTCCAGACTTGAGACGCCCCGCGCGGCGACTCTTTTTCCTTTCCCGCGGCCGTGAAGATCAACTTCAAGCGACTCGACCACGTGCAAATCTGCATCCCGCCCGGCGCGGAACAGGCCGCGCGCGACTTCTACACGGGGCTGCTCGGCCTGCGCGAGATCGAGAAGCCCGACGCGCTCAAGGGGCGCGGCGGACTCTGGTTCGAGATCGCCGACATCCAACTGCACGTCGGCGCGGAAGAAGGGACGGCCGAGTCGAAACGCCACCCCGCGTTCGAAGTCGAGAACGTTGAAGCCGTCCGCCGGTTCCTCGAAGCCAACGGCGTCCGCACGCGCGACGAGCCGCAGCTCACGAACGTCCGCCGCTTCTCCTTCTTCGACCCCTTCGACAACCGCGTCGAGCTATTAGAAAAATTCTGAAAGCCGATCGCTAACGGCTGACCGCTAACCGCTTCCCATGGCCTACCAAGTAATCGCGCGCAAGTGGCGGCCGCAAGCCTTCGAGGAGGTGACGGGGCAGGAGCACATCACGCGCACGCTCCGCAACGCCATCGAGCACGACCGCCTCCACCACGCCTACCTCTTCTCCGGCGCGCGCGGCGTGGGCAAGACCACCACCGCGCGGCTGCTCGCCAAGGCGCTCAACTGCCACAAGGCGAAAGGCCCGACGCCGACCCCGTGCCGCTTCGGCGACCCGGAGGCGTGCCCCTCGTGTCAGGAGATCGCCGAGGGCCGCTCGATTGACGTGCTTGAGATCGACGCCGCCTCGAACACGGGCGTGGACAACGTCCGCGAGGCGATCATCAACAACATCGGCATCTCCCCGGCGCGCGACCGCTTCAAGGTCTTCATCGTCGACGAGGTGCACATGCTCTCCGGCGCGGCCTTCAACGCCCTGCTCAAGACGCTGGAGGAGCCGCCGCCGCGGGTCGCGTTCGTCATGGCGACGACCGAGTCGCACAAAATCCCGGACACGATCCTGTCGCGCTCGCAGCAGTTCGAGTTCCGCACCATCAGCACGCAGAAGATTGCCGAGCGGCTGCGGCTGATCGCCGACGCCGAGAAGATCAAAATCCGCGACGAGGCGCTGCGCGAGATCGCGCGGGCAGGCGAAGGCTCGATGCGCGACGCGCAGTCGGCCTTCGATCAGGTGATCAGCTTCAGCGAGGGCGAGATCAAGGCGGAAGCCGTCGAGGCCGCGCTGGGCATCGCGGGCGCGGAGTTGCGCGCGCGCGTGATGCGCGCGGTGGCGGCGG
>DATCVD010000061.1:0-6042 GCA_036567125.1 Pyrinomonadaceae bacterium
CGAAAGCTCGGCGTCACGGTCGCGCCGATTGAGCCGCGCGGCGCGGAGGCGCAGGCGGACGAGCGGCAGCAGTCGGCCGACCAGACGACGACTCGGCTGTCCGCCGGGCCGGCGGAGATTCAACTTACGGCCGCTAAAACCCCGCGCACGCGCGGCGCTCTCTGCCTCCTGACGGACATCACGGAGGTGGCCGAGCTGCGCGAGGCCGTCGCCCTCAAGCGCAACCTCGAAAGCCTCGGCGAGATGTCGGCCGGCCTCGCGCACGAGTTCAAGAATGCGCTCGCCACGCTCCACGGCTACGCGCAACTGCTCGAACGGGTCGCCGCGGACGAGCGCACGCGCGCCGCCGCCGCGGCGCTGCTCCAGGAAGTTCGCGGCCTCACGCAACTCGTCACGTCCTTCCTCAACTTCGCCCGCCCCCGCGCACTCGAACTCTCCGAAGTCTCGCTCGGCGTGCTGATCGACGACTGCGCCGCGGAGCTGAAAAGTCTTTACGACGAGCGCGGGGTCAAGCTCGCAATCGGGGGCGACTTCGGGGCGGCGAGCGCGGACGAGACGATGCTCAGGCAGTCGCTCCTGAACCTGCTGCGCAACGCGGCCGAGGCGTTCGGCGAACCCGGCCCGCAGCGCGGGGATGACGGTTCGCCGCCCGCGCAAAGTTCGCCGCGGCGCGTGACGCTGCGCGGCTCGCGCGAACGCGACGCGGCCGGGAAAGTCTGGCACGTCGTCGAGATCGAGGACACGGCGGGCGGCATCGCGGCGGAAGATTTGGCGCGCATCTTCATCCCCTTCTTCACCACCAAGCACGGCGGCCACGGCGTCGGCCTCGCGCTCGCGCACCGCGTCACCACCGAACACGGCGGCACGCTCACTGCCGCGAACGCTCCGGGCGGCGCGATCTTCACGCTCCGACTGCCGGCCTGAGCCGTGATCTTATCGTCAGCGCGGCGCGGCGGTGATCCGCAGAAGCACGATCTCCGGCGCGACGCGGAAGCGGACGGGGATGATGCTCGTGCCGACGCCGGTCGTGACGTACAGGTGGCGCGAACCTTCGACGACGTGCCCGGCCGCGTAACGCTGGCCGTAACCCGAAGGCACCACGGGACGACCCAACAGCGGTAGCCGCACCTGCCCGCCGTGCGTGTGGCCCGCGAGGGTGAGCGCCGCGCGTTCGGGAACCTCGGTGAAGATGTCGGGGTTGTGCGTCAGCACGAAGACGGGCGAGGCGTCGTCCGTCACCTTCGAGAGGCTGCCCCGCACGTCGGGCTTCCGCGTCCACATGTCGGCGAGGCCGACGAGCCAGACCTGACGGCCCGCGTGCGCGAAGCTCGCGGCGTCGTTCTCCAGCACGCGCACGCCCGCGCCTTCGAGCGCGCGCCAGACGCGCTCGCCGCCCTCCCACCAGTCGTGGTTGCCGAGCACGGCGAACGTCCCGTGCGACGAGCGCAGGCCCTTCAGCCGCTCGGCCGTCATCTCCGGGCCGACGAACTCGCCGCCCGCCACCCCGCTGATCACGAAGTCGCCGAGCAGCAGGACGGCGTCGGGCCGCAGGCCGTTGATCTCCTCGACCACACGGTCGAGCTTGGCGGCGTCGACGTGCGGCGCGCCGGTGTGAAGGTCGGAGACGACCGCGAGCCGCAGCTCCCCCGCCTCGGCCGGCCAGCGCGGGAGGCCGAGCGCGACTTCGCGCACGACCAACCGATCCGGCTCGACGACGAAGGCCCACAGCGCCAGCAACGCCGCGACGGCGAGCAGCGCGAGAAAGACTTTCAGAGCCAGCCGCTTCTTTCTCAACGGAGCCTCCGCGCCAAATGATAGAGAGTCGCCCGCATCCGCGCCGGGGAGTCGGAGGCCGGGCGAAGTCGCGCGCGCTACTCCGCGCCGTTCAGCCCGCCGGGGAAGTATTCCTGCCAGCGACGATCAACCAAGTCAGCGATGTCGGGGCGGACGACAAGCTCGTCCGGGTAGCCGGGCTTCATGCGCGCGTCGATGACGACGGGCGGGGTGTAGGAGACGTGATGCCGGACGACGCGCGCCGCTGCGGCGTGGATGTCGGCGGCCGGCTCGAACCGCGTCCAAGTGGCCCAGAGGAAGTCGGGGCTGTGGCGCGCGACCCGCACGTCGTCGTGCAAAACGACGAGCGGCCAGTCTTTGAAAACTTCTTCGCGCGCGAGGCGCGCGGCCCGCTCCGGGTCTTCGGAGAAGGGGCGGCCTTCGACGGCGAGGCAGCCGCCGCAGAAGACTTCGGCCCGCGAGACGCCCGCTGGCAACTCCCCGCGGAACTCGCGCGGCAGCTCGCGCGCCGCCGCCCCGAGGCCGAGCAGGACGGCCTTGCTGCCCTCGTTGATCTTGCCGCTCGTGTAGTCGAGCGTGTCCATCGAGACGTTCGAGAAGACGAACAGGTCGGTCTCGAAGCGCGCGCGCGCGAGGACGTGCTCGAACAGTTTTTTGAAGTCGCGCAAGTCCTGCGGCGCGTCGGTGAGCAGGAGGAATTTGGTGAGCGACAGTTGGCCCTCGCCGAGGATGCGGAAGGCGGAGACGAGCGCCTCGCGGCGGTAGCGCTCGCGCACGACCGCCGCGGCCAGCGAGTGGAAGCCGGTCTCGCCGTACGACCACAGGTCGCGCACGCTCGGCATCACGAGCGGGAAGAGCGGCGAGAGCAGTTGTTGCAGGTAGTCGCCGATGAAGAAGTCTTCCTGCCGGGGCTTGCCGACGACGGTCGCCGGGTAGATCGCGTCCTTGCGGTGGTGGACGGCTTCGACGTGAAAGACCGGGTAGTCGTGTTGGAGAGAGTAGTAGCCGTAGTGATCGCCGAACGGGCCTTCCGGTTGCCGCTCGCGCGGCGGGACGCGGCCGACGAGCGCGAACTCGGCCTCGGCGACGAGGCGGTGCGGGTGCCCGCCGGGGTTCGCCGCCGTCCTGATCTTTTCGCCCGCGAGGACGGAGGCGAGGACGAGTTCGGGCACGTCTTCGGGCAGCGGCGCGATGGCCGCGAGGATGAGCGCGGGCGGGCCGCCGAGGAAGACGGAGACGGGGAGCGATTGATTCGCGGCTTCGGCCTCGTGGTAGTGGAAGCCGCCGCCCTTGTGAATCTGCCAGTGGAGGCCGGTGTGCTCGGCGTCGTAACGCTGCATCCGGTACATGCCGAGGTTGTGCTTGCGCGTCGCCGGGTGCTCCGTGTAGACGAGCGGCAGCGTGAAGAACGGGCCGCCGTCCTCCTGCCAAGTCGTAATCACCGGCAACTCGTCGAGACGCGCCGGCCGCTCCGTCACTTCGAGCACGGGCGCGCGGCCGACCTTTTTCGTGCCCAGCCGCAACGCTTCGAGCGCGAGGCCGCGCTGCCGCCACAGCTCCGCGGGCCGCGGCGGGAGCAGACTCTCCGCGACGTGCACGACCTCTTTGACGAGCCTTTCCGGCTTCGGCCCGAAGGCCAACTCGATGCGCCGCGCCGTACCGAAGAGGTTCGTGACGACGGGGTAGCGGCTGCCTTTGACTCGCTTGAACAGCAGCGCCGGCCCGCCGCGCGCGATCACGCGGCGGTGGACTTCGGCCAGTTCGAGGCAGGGGTCGACTACGGCCTCGACCGTGACGAGATCGCGCTCGCGCGCGAGCAGGTCGAGGAATGAGCGCAGGTTCCGGTGCATTTCAATGAGAATGTAACCGGAAAGATCGCGCCGGCAAAATCAGACGCGCCCAGAAAAATTTTAGAACGCCGAACGTAATCGTAGGGCCGGGGCAAGTCCGCAGCTCGTCAGCGACAGGGCGAAATGTAAACGCCGGCATTCGACGCAATCATTGTCGAATGCCGGCGAATCGTTTGAGCGACTTTCAGTCGCGACGGGCAGGGACAAGCCCTGCCTCTACAAATGCCGGTGCGGCACGTTCAGCTTTGCGGGCTGAGGCGGCGGCCGATCTCGCGTTCGGCGAAGCGCGCGGCGTCGGCGACTTGCGGGTCTGATGACGAGAGGAACGGCTTGAGCCGGTCGAGCGTCGCGGCGTCGCCGACGCGGGCCAGCACTTCGATAAGGCGCGGGAGCGCGTCGCCTTTCGTGCGCGGGAGGAAGTCGTGGAGCGGCGCGGGGCTGTCGAGTTCCGCGAGGTACGCCTGCGACTGGTTGTAGCGGCTCGTGCCGAGCGCGCGGACGACCGCGTAGATCGCTTCGGGCTTGCCGAGCCGGAACAGCGCCCAATCGAGCGCCAAGCGCACGCGCTCGTTCTTCTCCTGCAACCGGTAGCCCTCGACCAGCCGGCGCTTGTCGGCCGGCGCGAGCCGCGCCAACTCCTCGGCCGCGCGCTGGCGCACGAGCGGGTCGGCGTTCGTCAACTGCCGCGCCGCCACCTCGGGGTTGCCCCGCGCGCTCTCAATCGCCGCGTCGCGGAACTTGTCGAGCGGATCGACCTTCAACTCCGGCTCAGGCTTCGACGACTGCGCCGCGGCCGCGACCGAGAGCAGCAGGGAGGCGGCACACAGGCTGAGAAATTTTAGGCCCGACTTCATACCAACACCCTCCGATGTGTCTCAAACTTTTTCCGCGCGCGCCCCGCGCGGGCTACTTCGTCGCGCCGGCCGCCGGCTTCGCGGCGCGGCGCAGGCCGGCCGCGTTCAGATCGAGTTCCGCGACCGGGATGACCTCGACGTTCGGGAACTGTTTGCGGAGCGCGGGCAAAAACTCTTTCGCGTTGCCGACGACGACGACGCTCGTCCCCTCGGCCGCGAGTCGGCTGCCGGCGAAGCGGCGCACGTCCGCCGCCGTCACCGACTGGACGTTGTTGATGTAGCGGTTGATCTCGTCGAAGGAGAGGCCGTGGACGGCGAGCGCGGCGACGCGGCTGACGAGGCCGCCGACCGTCTCCAAATCCCGCGCGAAGCCGCCGATGATGACGGCCTTGCGGGGCACGAGTTCGGCCTCGGGAACGTCGGCCGCCGCCAAGCGCGCGACCTCGCCGAGCAGGAGGCTCGCCACCTCCGCGCCCGACTCGTTCTTCGTCTGCGCCGAGGCGGAGAACGGCCCCACGTCGCGGCGCACTTCGAGCTGGCTACCCGCCCCGTAGGAGAGGCCGCGCTTGATGCGAATCTCCTGATTGAGCCGGCCCGAATAGCCGCTCAAGACCGAGTTGGTGACGATGCCGGGGAAGAAGTTGGGATCGCGCCGGTCGATGCCGAGGCGCGCGACGAGCACGGCCGCCTGCCCGGCGTCGGGCTTGTCGATCACGACGACGCGCGGTTTGGCGTTCGCGCGCCGCGCGGCCGACGCGCTCTTCGGCGCGGGCAGCAGCGCCGCGGGCTTCGCCCAGTTGCCGAAAAACTTCTCGGCCAGCTTGAACACTTCTTCCGCGCGCACGTCGCCGCCGACGACGAGCACGGCGTTGTCGGGCCGGTAGTAGGTCTGGTGAAACTTGATGAAGTCCTCGCGGCGGATGCGCGGGAGCGATTCGGGCGTGCCCGAGAGCGGGTGGCCGTACGGCTCGTCGCCGAAGACGACGCGCGACGAGACGTAGCGCGCCAGCGCGCCCGGCTGGCTCAAGGCCACTTGCAGATCGTCCATGTACTGCTGCCGCAGCCGCTCGATCTCCTCGCTCTCGAAGATCGGGTTGCGCACCACGTCGGCCAGAATCTCGACGGCCGGCGCGAGGCGCGACGACTGCACGCCGACCGTCGCCTCCGACGCGTCCCAGCGCGCGCCCGACGAGATCGAGCCGCCGAGCGATTCGATCTGCTCGACGATCTGCGGGGCGTTGCGCGTCTTCGTGCCCTTCGTCAGAAGCGTCGCGGTCATGTCGGCGAGGCCCGCGAGTTCGCGCGGGTCGGCCTCGCCGCCGGTTTTGACGACGAGGTTGGCGGCCGCGAGCGGCACGTTGCGGCGCTCGACGACGACGACGCGCAGGCCGTTCTGAAGCGTGCGCTCGACCGGCGCGGGGAACTGCGGGCTGCGCGGCGCGGCCGGCGGCGGCGGCGCCGCGGTCGCGGTCTGCGCCGCGGCCGAGACGGAGAAGAAGGCCAGCGTCAGCGCGGCGAGCGCGACGGCGTAAAAGATTTTTCTC
>DATCVD010000062.1:0-5831 GCA_036567125.1 Pyrinomonadaceae bacterium
GACGACGTGATCACGCTGCTCGCGCGCAGCGACCCGGCCGCGACGGCCCGCCTGCTCGACCTGCACGCGGCCTTCCGCAAGGCGGCGCTCGCCGTCCCGCCCGAAGGCGGACAGCAGCAGCAGAAGTAGCGGACGCAGGCGGCGGCGGAAGCGGTGTCGCCCGTGAAGGAGGTGGAGCGTGTCACACGCAGCAGTCCTGTCGCCGTGGAGACGCTACGGCGTCGCCCTCACATCCTTCGCGCTGGCCTACGCGGTGACGCGGCTGCTGTGGCCGATCAAGGAGGAGGGCGTCTTCATCCTCTTCCTCGCGGCCGTGATGCTCGGCGCGTGGTACGGCGGCGCGGGGCCGGGCGCGCTCGCCGCCGTCCTCTCGGCCTGCGCGGCCAACTTCACCTTCCTTCCCCCGATCCACTCGCTGGCCGTCGTCAATCTGAGCACGGCCCTGCGCATCGCCGAGTTCCTGCTCGTCTCGGCGCTCGTCATCGCCTTAAACGCCGCGCGCCTCAAAGCGCAGCGCCGGGCCGAGGCCGCGCACGCCGAGGCCGAGGCCGCCAACCGCATGAAGGACGACTTCCTCGCGATGGTCTCGCACGACCTGCGCGCGCCGCTCTCCGCCATCCTCGGCTGGACGCGGATCATGGTCGCGGGCGATCACGACCCCGCGACGTGCGCGCGCGCCGTCGCCGTCATCGAGCGCAACGCGTCCGCCCAGCGGCAGCTCATCGACGACCTGATGGACGTGGCGCGCATCACGAGCGGCACGCTCCGCGTCGAAGTGCGCCCCCTCCTATTGCGCGAGTTGATCTCGGCCGCGGTCGAGTCGGTGCGCCCCGCGGCCGAGGCGAAGGGGCTGGGGATCGTGGCCTCGCTCGGCGCGGAGTTCGCGCTCGTCTCCGGCGACGCGGGCCGCCTCGAACAAGTCGTGATGAACCTGCTCTCGAACGCCGTCAAGTTCACGCCCGAAGGCGGCCGCGTCGAGGTGCTGCTAGACGCCTCCGACGCGGAGGCGCGGCTCGTCGTCAGCGACACCGGCCGCGGCATCGAGGCGGAGTTTTTGCCGCACGTCTTCGAGCGCTTCCGCCAGTCGGACGGAACCGAAAAGCTGCGGCGCGCGGGCCTCGGCATCGGCCTCGCCATCGTCCGCCACCTCGTCGAGGCGCACGGCGGAACCGTCCGCGCCGAATCGGACGGCGCGGGCCGCGGCGCGACCTTCACGGTGCGCCTGCCGCTCGCCGCCCGGCCCGCCGGAGTCGGGAGAGACGTGAAACTGCCGGCGGGCCGCGAGGCGGTCGTGCGTTGAAGCTATGACGAAGGACGGGTAGGCCGGCGATGAAAGCGCCCCCCAGCACTCGCCGGAACTCGTCGGGGCGAATGGCACTTGGTACTTCACAGACCCCGCCTGCATAGAACTAGTTGCCCGCGCTCTCACCATACCGCCGCCGGCCGGGCGCAGGCCGTTGTCGGGCGCGTCACACGGGGAGTTCTATCACCCGCGCGCTTACCGCCTCCCCGATAACTCTTAACAGGGCGACGCTGACCGGCAGCCTGAATCTCCTCGGCCCGGCGCTCCCCGGGTTCAAGTAGAGCACGCCCTCGCGCTCCCCGACCGACGGCTTGTGGGAATGGCCGCTGACCACCACCCGGAACCCGGCGGCCGCTGGGTTGATGTCGATCTCTTTCAGGTCGTGCAGCATGTAGACGGAGACGGCCTCGATTTCGACGGCTTCCCGGTGGGGGAGTCCCTCGGCCCACCCGCCCTTGTCGTTATTCCCGCGGACTGCGACGACGGGGGCGACGCCGCTGAGGACTTCGAGTACCTCCGGATTACCGACATCGCCGGCGTGGAGGATCACCTCCGCCCCCCGGAGCGCATCGACCGCCTCCGGGCGAAGAAGGCCGTGTGTGTCGGAGATGACTCCGACGAGTCTTTCAACCTCGTGTCGCTTGCCGCTCATCGGAAATCTCAACCCCGTGCCTAACGCTCGTCGCCGCCTTAATGCGGGGCGGCCTTCTTGATTAGCCAGCCTTCGACGTCGGACAGCGAGTGTGTCGTGATGAAGGCCGACGGGTCTCTCTCTTTGACGCCGTTTTTGATGTGCCCGATTTCTAACCTCATCACCACGCAGTTGGGGGTGTCGCGGTCGGAGTCGGTTGCGCCCCTGCTGCCCATCCCCCGTGGCCCCGCCACACCGCCACGCCCCGGTGCGGCCTGTCCGTTATCGCTCCTCTGCCCTCACCGCTCTTCAAGGAGATTCAACCCCAAAAGGAAGGCGGCGGCTGGGAAGATAAATATGTTGAGAATGAGGATTACGTCGCCGACCTTCTCCCGAACCGTCGCATTCATATATTTGAAGATAGCCTGTGAGGCGCTGAGCCTCAAACGGCGAAAACGCCGAACTTTGAATTATCCGGCAAGGCGGCGGGTAATCCTTTTGACTGCCGGGCAGCACTTACCCGGTAATTTGCGCCATGCCGGATTCGCCCACAATTTTTTGCTGACACCCCCGACCGAAAACGATCTCGACACGGTCACCCGGCCAACGCCGGTGCACGCCGCCTCCTTCTGATATTCTTAGCGCCAACGGATGGGGCCGTGCGGGCGCGCGTGCCGCGGCGCGCGACGCTTTAATTAAGGGAGGCGGTGCGTGCGGATTCTTCTGGTCGAGGACGAACCTGACGCCGCGAGGATGCTCGCCAAGGGGCTGCGCGAAGAGTCGTACGCGGTGGACGTGGCGGCCGACGGCGAGCGGGCCTTGGAGCAGGCTCACGTCAACGACTACGACCTGATCATCCTCGACGTGATGCTGCCCGGAAGAGATGGCTTCGAGGTCTGCCGCGAGCTGCGCGCCGCCGGGTCGGCCGCGCCCGTCCTGATGCTCACGGCCCGCGACGCCGTCGAAGACCGCATCGCCGGGTTAGACACCGGCGCGGACGACTACCTCACCAAGCCCTTCGACTTCGACGAGCTGCTCGCCCGCGCGCGGGCGCTCCTGCGCCGTGGCTCCGCCCTGCGCCCCGTCGTGATCCGGGTGGCAGACCTGTCGGTCGACACGGGCGCGCGCCGGGTGTCGCGCGGCGGCGGGGCGGTCGAACTGACGGCCAAGGAGTACGCCTTGCTCGAATACTTGGCCCGGCGCGCCGACGAAGTCGTCTCGCGCGCCGACATCGCCGAGCACGTCTGGGACGAGTCCTACGACCCCTTCTCGAAAGTGATCGACGTTTTCATCCAGCGGCTGCGGCGCAAGATCGACGAGGGGCACGCGCTGAAGCTGATCCGCACGCGGCGCGGCGAGGGCTACATGCTGACGGCCGAGGGGGCGGGCGACGATGCTTAACACGGTCAGGGGCCGCCTCACGCTCTGGTACGTGAGCGCGCTCGCGCTCATCCTCGTCACGTTCGGCGTCGCCGTCTACGTCATGCTCTCGCGCGCGCTCCACCGCCGCGTGGACGACGCGCTGCGCTCCACGCTCGAAATCTCGATCACGTCGCTCACGAACGACGCCGAGGAGGGGCAGTCGCCCCGGAGCGCCGCGCAGAGCACCGCGTCCGAGTTGTCGCACCCGCAGCAGGCGTTGATGATCTTCGACGACGCGGGCCGCCTGCTCGCCGAACACCCTTACGAGGAAGACCTCCACATCCGCCTGCCCGACCTCGGCGCGATACCCGCCGACGAGGTCTACCTCTACACCGTCACGGAGGAGGACGACGCCGACGATCACCACCGCCTCGCCGTCCGCAGGGTGCGAATACCTCCGGCCGACACGCCCTACATCGTCCTCGCCAGCCAGCCGCTCGAAGCCGTCGAGGATGAGCTGGAGTCGCTGCGCGAGATACTCTACTTCGCGACGCCGGCCGCGCTGCTCTTGGCCGGCGTCGGCGGCTGGTTCATCGCCCGTCAGGGCCTCGCGCCCGTCGCCGCCATGGCCCGGAGCGCGCGCCAGATCGGGGCCGGGAGTCTCGACAGCCAACTGCCGGTCGCCAACCCGCGCGACGAGTTGGGCCAGCTCGCCACCACCTTCAACGAACTGCTCGCGCGCCTCGACGCGGCCTTCGACGAGCAGCGCCGCTTCATGGCCGACGCCTCGCACGAGCTGCGCACGCCGCTCTCGGTGATGAGCACGGCCGCCGGCGTGACGCTCAAGAAGCAACGCCGGGACGAGGCCGAGTACCGCGAGGCGCTGCGCGTCGTGGCCGAGCAGGCCCGGCGGCTCTCGCGGATCGTCAACGACATGTTCCTCCTCGCGCGCGCCGACGCGGGGCGGTATCCGGTGCGCAAGCGCGCCCTCTACCTGAACGACCTGCTCACCGAGGTGACGCGCGCGGGCGGCGTGCTCGCGGCCGACAAGGGCGTAACGTTCGAGGTCAGCAACCTCGAAGAGGCCGCCTTCCACGGCGACGAAGACCTGCTGCGCCAGATGCTTCTGAACCTCGTCGATAACGCCGTCAAGTTCACGCCCGCGGGCGGCGTCGTCAGACTGGGTTTGGAGCGGCGCGGCGGCGAGTACCTGCTTTCGGTCTCCGACACCGGCCCCGGCATTCCGGCCGAGGCGCGCGCGCACGTCTTCGAGCGCTTCTACCGCGCGGACAAGGCGCGCACGCGCGCGGACGACGGCGGCGCGGGCCTCGGCCTCGCCATCGCGCGCTGGATCGCCGAGGCCCACGACGGCGACCTGGAGCTGTACGACTCCGGCCGCGCCGGCTCGACCTTCGTCGCCCGCCTCCCTTCCACCGCCCGTAACTGACTGTCAGCCCGACACTTCAGGCGTTTACCGTCCGTTTACCGAGGCTTTGGTAGGCTTCTCCGGGTGAGAGGTCTGTCGTAAGGGGTGGGAGTATGAGTTACAGGTTGAAAATGGTGCTGCCCGTCATCGGAATGTTCTTACTCGGCTGCGCCGTGGTGGCGGCGGTGAGGGACGAAGGCGGCGAACACAAACAGGCGCTGCCGCCGTCGCTCGACGATCTGGCGGCGGTCAAGCTGGTTGAGGTTAAAGACGCCGGCGGGCGGATCGTCCTCAGCGGCAGTTTCACCATGAAGGCCAAGCCGAACCGCGACGTCGAGGGCGAGGCAACGCTCGCCGCGACGGGGGCCGATCCGGACGCCGCGGGCAGGGCCGAGGTCGAAGTCTCGACGAAGAAGGGCGGGGGCGTGGAGAAGGAGTTGGAGGTCGAGGTACATAACCTCGCCCCCGGCGCGAGTTTCGGCGTGTTCGTTGACGGGCGGCAGGCGGCCGTCTTTACGACGAACCCGCGCGGGGCGGCGGAGTTGGAGATGTCTAACGACCCTTCGAGTTGAAAGGTCGCGCGCGGTTTTTGAGCGCCGGTTTTTGCAGCGCAGTTCGGAGGCAAAGTAGGTATGCGTGGAGACAGGGAAGGCTACAACATTAAAAGGCACACGGGCGCTTTCATTTTCGTTCTGGCGGTCGCGCTGGCGGCCGGGTTGTTGCTACGTTCGTCAAGCGCGGAGACTTCGGCCCCGCACGCCGCGGGGCCGACCGCGCCGATGGTCGCGTTCGCCGGTGGGATGTACGAGGCGTCGGGCGTCGCGCACGTCCCCGGCACGGACGGCGTGCTGTTCGTCGACGACGGCCGCCCCGACGAAATCTTCTGGATGCGCCTCTCCGGCGGGCGCGCGCAGGCCGGCGAGATCAGGCCGATCAAGTTGGGCGCCAGCGTCGTCGACAAGGAGGGGATGACCTACGACGGCACCCACTTCTACGTCGTCGGCTCGCTCTCGAAGTACAAGGCGGCGGACGGCGCGGGCCTCGCCCGCTTCCGCTTCGACCCGGCCGGGCAGCGGGCCTCGGGCACGGAGTCGGTCGCGGGCCTCAAG
>DATCVD010000063.1:0-2889 GCA_036567125.1 Pyrinomonadaceae bacterium
CGCGCGCGCGCACTCCTCGACTTCGACCTCCCGCGCGGCCCGGCGCGCGTTGCGGCGGTGGTGCGCGTGGACGAACTCGGCCGGCTCGCGGCCGAGGTCGGCGACGAAGTGCTGCTTGAAGGGCGCGACCACGTCGCCGAAACACTCTTTCAAATACGCCTCGTCGTGGTCGCCGAACGGGTCGGCCACGAGCGCCAGACTGACGGGCGCGTTCGCCGCACGGCCGAGGTCGTCGAGGTCTGCGCGCAGCCGCGACCAGTCGGGGCAGGAGAACATGGGGTAGCAGCCCATGGCGTCCGCGTGGGGCGAGCCTTCGATCCCGCGCTCAAGCACCCACCCGCCGCTCTGCGCGAGCGGGCGCGGCGCGCCGAACTCGGAGAGCGACTCGGCGTAGGCGCGGTGCATGTACCCGGTCGCGCCCGCGGCGGCGGCCGCCTCCCCTGCTCCCTGATCGAGCGTGGCGGTCACGAGGGGTTCAACCTGAGCGGGGCTCGGGGCGGGCAAAAAGAACCGTCTCCCCTCCGTAGATGGTGAACTGGTCGAGAAAAAATTCGTACCCCAAGCCGAGGCCGTCTAGGTAATCCGGGATCGCGACCAAGTCGTCGGGCCGGTGGTAAACCGAAATGGCGAGCGTCGGCCTGAAGTCGCGTAGCGTCTGCTCGGCCCCCTTGAGCGCGTTCAACTCGGCCCCCTCGATGTCCATCTTGATGAAGTCAACCTTCGCCAGCGACTGCCGGCCGACGAGATCGTCGATGGAGAGGGTGGCGACCTGCGCGCCCGCCGGCTGCCCCTCCTGCCCGAGGGCCACGGTGGTGGCCGGGCCGTTCGGGTCGTATCCGAGGGCGTGATCCGACTCGTCCCACATGGCGTTGGGGACGATCTTGACGACGCCCTCCAGACTCGGGTTCAGCGCCAGATTCTGCCGGAGGACGTTGAGGTTGTGCGGCTCGAACTCGAAACAATAGACCTCCCCGCGAGCCCCGACCTGCGCGGCGAAATACAGGGCCGTGTCGCCCCAGCAGCCGCCGCCGTCGATGACCACGTCGCCCTGCCGGGCGCGGATGGGAGGGTCGATCCGGCGGTAGGCGTACTGTTCGAGCAGGAACGTTTGCAGGACGCCCATCGCGTTGGAGTGGAGGGCGACGGGGCCGCCCCTCTCCTCCGGCAGCTCGTAGAGGTGGAAATCCCAAGCCTGCCCGTTCTCGACCGTCCGCCGCTTCTTCAGGAACCGCGCGTCCACCGAGTGATACTCGGCCCAGAAGCTCTCGTCGTTGAGCGGCAGTTTGACGTGCCGCCCGCCGAGGATTCTGAACCTCAGTATGTCGAGTAGCATCCGCCGGGAGTAGTCGTCTCGCAGCAGGCGGTAAGTCCGCTCCAACCCGTCGAGCCGGTCGAGCGTGGAGAGCAGGACGTGGGAGGGCATCGCCACGTCGTGCGGGCGGCGGACGAAGCCGCCCGCGCTGAGCAGGGCGAGCACCTTGTCCTTCACGATCCGCTTGACCTTCTCCACGCCGCCGATGCGGGCGCAGACGAAGTCCGTGTTGCGCTCCTGAAACTCGTAACAGTCGCGGAGCAGTTCGTTGAAGAATTTGCTCCGGAACTCGCTGCCGGCCGCGCCGCCATTCGCGCTGTTCTGCATAACTACTCCCCGCCGTACCAACTCCCGCCGCGGGCGCGAACCCCGCCGGCGGTGGCAGGCTCAAGCGCCGACCGACTCCCCGAGCCGCGCCTCGACCTGCTCCGTGCGCCATTCGAGATCGGGCCTGACGGCCCCCGGCCACTTGCCGAACCAGAATTCCCGCGTCTCCGGGGCCTCGCGGATGTCGAAGGACAGCACGTCGGGCTGGTTGTGGATGACCACGCTGTGATCCTTCACGACGAGCAGTTGGACGTTGTGTATCCCGTCGTTGAGCAGGCCGCCGGGAACCCGGCAGCGGCTGCGGAAGAGGCCCGCCGGCAGCGGGCCTTGCCACGTCTTATCCTTGCCCGACCCGCTGGCGAAGACGGTCACGCCCTCTTCGTTGATTAGGTGGAGACTCAGGTTCAGGGTCGTCGCCGGGTGAAGGTTCCAATACTCGAATTCTATCACGACCGGCGTCCGGACGGTGATCGGCTCGGACGGCGAACCGCCCTCGGGGAGCACCCGCGCGCGCCGCAGCCGCACCGCCTCGTTGCCCGGCGCCGTCGCCGGGTCGGCCCACTCCTGCGCCGTCCGCGCCGAGAAGGAGGTTCTCAGGTACTCGGAGATCACTTCGCCGGTCGGGCCGTCGGCGGCCACCCGGCCCTCGTGCAGCCAGACGACGCGGCTGCACAGCCCCTGCATCGCGGTCAGATTGTGCGAGACGAAGAGGACTGTTCGCCCCTCGCGCGCCACCGTCCCCATCTTCCCCAGACACTTCTTCTGGAAGTTCGCGTCGCCGACGGCCAGCACCTCGTCCACGATCAGGATTTCGGGTTCGAGGTGCGCGGCGACGGCGAAGGCCAGCCGCATGAACATCCCCGACGAGTAGTGCTTGACGGGCGTGTCGATGAACCGCTCGACTTCGGAGAAGGCGACGATCTGGTCGAACTGGCGCTCGATCTCGGCCCGCTTCATGCCGAGGATCGCGCCGTTCATGTAGATGTTCTCGCGCCCGGTCAGCTCTTGGTGGAAGCCCGTGCCGACTTCGAGCAGGCTCCCGACGCGCCCGTAGAGTTCGACCCGGCCCGCCGTCGGCTCGGTGATGCGCGACAGCACCTTGAGCAGGGTCGACTTGCCCGCGCCGTTGCGGCCGATGATGCCGATCACCTCGCCGGGCCGCACCTCGAAACTGACGTCCCTGAGCGCCCACAGCGTCTCGGCCTCGCCCCGGCCGCCCTGCCGCCGCAGCGACCGGAGCGGCGCGCGGG
>DATCVD010000064.1:0-10762 GCA_036567125.1 Pyrinomonadaceae bacterium
GGGGCCGCGCACGCGCGCGCGCGCGCGGCCCTCCGGCTAGCCGGCGAAAAAAATTCTGGCTGAAGGTGATAGTCACCAGCCGGTTTCGGCGCGAATGAGGATGTGAGCGGGGAACCGCAGCGCGAGCCTAGACACCTGCGCTCGACCGAGTACCACCCAGCGAAGTCCGACGGACAGAAACGCATCTTGGCGCGCGTAGACCGACAGGCGCGCATTTTAAGGCCCGCCCGCGACGCGCGCAACAGACGTTAGCGGTTTTGAATGGCAGTCGCGCGCGCCGGCTGTCCGAACAGGTCCCACCCCAGCGGGCTCCGGAGGCAGCAACCCTCACCTCTGCCTCCGGCCCCGCCCCTCGGACGTATCGAGGGGGCGGTAGACCCGCGAGCGAAGAGGCGACCATGAACGTTCTGGAGGCGATTCGGCAGACGACGCGGCGCGCCGGCGGGCGGCCCACCCGACGGCGCGGCACGGAGGCGTTCGAGCGCAGCACGAAGGACTGGCGCGCCGTCGAGAAGCCGGAGCGGATATTCCGCCGCATGGGGCAGCTCGGGCTGCACCGGGAGGTGTTGACGCTGGCTTCGAGCATGGCGAGGGGCGAGCGCTTCGCCGACTTCAACCCGCTCGAACGCATCATCGGGCAGAGCCAGCTCATGAGTAGCTTCTTCCTGCCGCTCGGGGCCGAGCGCGCCCGCGCCGTCGGGCGGATCGTGACGCAGACCGGCGCGGGCGTCGGCACGGGCTTCCTCATCTCCCCGCGGCTGCTGCTGACGAACAACCACGTGATCGAGAGCGAGAGCAGGGCGGGGCGCTGCCGCGTCGAGTTCGACTACGTGCGGCGCTTCGACGGCCGCATCGGCGACACGCAAGTCTTCGACCTGCTCCCCGCCGAGTTCTTCCTCACCTCCGAGACGCGCGACGGCCTCAACCTCGACTACACCGTCGTCGCCGTCGAGGCCGTTAATGCGCGGGGCGAGCAACTCGCCGGGCGCGGCTCCATCCCGCTCAACGTAACCTCGGGGGAGGTGACGCTGGCGGAGTTGGCGAACATCATCCAGCACCCCGGCGGCGACGCGCAGCAGGTTGCGCTGCGCGACAACAAGGTGGTGGCGTCTCTGGAGCACTTCGTCCAGTACGAGGCCGACACGCAGCCCGGCTCGTCCGGCTCGCCCGTCTTCAATGATCAGTGGCAGCTCGCCGCCCTGCACCACAGCGGGGTGCCCGACGAGGTCGGCCCCGGCGTCTACCGCCTGAGGGGCGGCGGCGAGTGGGACTGGCGGCGGCCGCTCCCCTACGCGGAGCAGTTGCGGATGGCGGCCCGGGTCAACTGGGTCTCGAACGAGGGCGTCCGCATTAGCAGCATCGTTGCGGACGCGCAGGCGCGGCTCGGCGGCGACGCGGCCCGCCTCGCGCTCTTCGAGGAGGCCGTCCGCGAACAGGCGTCGCCGTTCGGTGAGCGGGCCGGGGGCGCGCGACAGAACGGGGCCGGCCCGGCGGTCGCCGCCGCACCCCCGTCCGAAGTCGTAATGCGGGCCGCGCAGGGCGCGGTGACTTGGACGATCCCGTTACGCGTCACGGTGGAGCTAGGCTCCGACCTGCGCTTCTCGGTGTCGGGAGGTCTGGCGACGCCGGCCCCGTCCGACCTCCCGCGGCCGCCTGTCGTTAATGACGGCCCCGCGCCGCCGCAACTCCCCGCCGAGTTGGACTCGGCCGCGGCGGTCGAGCGCGTTCGGGAGATGCTTGAGGGACACGCCGAAGTGTTGGAGGTGCGCGACGGCTTCCTGTGGCAGGGCGATCTCATGACGGAGCAACGCGCGGCCGTCGTCGTCCTCGACCCGCGCGTCGCGGCCGCGCCGGGCGATCCCTATGAGAGGCTGGGCATCCCGCGTGAGATCGAAGGGCTGCCCGTAGACATCACCTTGGGCGGGCCGGCCGCCCTGATGCGCGCGGCCGGCGGCGGGGGGGCGCTCGCGGCGGAGGCGCTGCCCCTCGCAGAACTGTTTCAGGAGCGCGTCCCGAAGATCGGTTACGTGAAGCCGGAAGGGCTAAGCCTCGACGAAGTGCGGGAGCCGATGGAGGTCGTCTGCCACGTCAGCCCCGACGACGGCTGGCCCGTCCTGAATGACTTCCTGAGCCGCGTCAAGAGGACGCTGACCCTCGGCATATTCGATCTCTCCGCCCCGCACGTCGTCGGCAAGCTCAGGGAACTCGCCGAAGGGAACCCGGACTTCCGCTTCAACCTAGCCATCCAGAAGGGAGTTGCGGGCGGGCTGGCCGGCGTGAAGGGGGACGACCTCGACGAGGCGGAGGTGGTCGACGGGCTGCGCGAGATCATGGGCGGTCGTTTCCGGCAAGCCTACGTCAACGTCTCGGGCGAGCGGCGCACCTTCGCCAGCTCTTACCACATCAAGGCGGCGGTGCGCGACGGCGAGGAGCTGTGGCTGTCGAGCGGCAACATGCAAAGCTCGAACCAGCCGCCCCCGGACGCTCTGCCGGTCACCGCCGCCGGACAGGGTCTCGGGCTGCACGGGAGATACAACCGCGAGTGGCACGTCGTCGTCAGGAACGAGAGGCTCGCGCGGGTGTTCGAGTCTTACCTGCTGCACGACTTGGAGACGGCCGAGGGCAACCCGGCCGCGCCCCCGCACGGGCGCGAGCTGTTCGTCCACGCGGGGCGGCCGACGCCCGAGACCCCGTTCGTCGAAGAGGCTGCCCGGCCCCGCTACTTCACGCGCAAAGTCATCCCGAGGGACGACGGCGCGCCCGTCGCCGTGCAGCCGCTCCTGACGCCCGACAACTACCTCGGCCACGTCATCCGCCTCGTCGGCTCCGCGCGCGAGAGCCTCTTCATTCAAAACCAATCGCTGGGCCTGCTCGACCCGCGGGGGCGGAACGAGGACGAGTTCGTCAAGCTGTGGGAGACGGTTAAGTCGCGGCAGGACTCCGGCGTGGACGTGCGGATGATCTTCCGCGTCCACTTCGACGAGGATCAGGCGCGGGCCGTCAAAGACCGTCTGGTGAAGTTCGGCTTCAAGCCCGAGTGCATACGCGTCCAGCGGGGGTGCCACACCAAGGGCGTCGTCGTGGACTCGGAGGCCGTGCTGATCGGGAGCCACAACTGGACGAACCAAGGCGTGACGGCCAACCGCGACGCCAGCCTCATCTTCCGCCACCAGAAGATCGCGCGCTACTACGAACAGATATTTCTCTTCGACTGGGACAACCTCGCGCGCCAGCCGCGGCCCGCCGGGCCCGCCTCCATCGGCCGGGGCGACCCGACGGAGAGAATAGAGCTTGCCCGCCCTGACTCGTCGCCACCCCCCGGCGCGGTACGCCTGAGTCTTCGAGACTTGCTTGACGACTGAGACCGCGGGGCGGCCCGGCGTCCGGGCGACGGTCGCTTGGAGAAGCGATGATTATCAGCACGAACTTCAAACTCAACGGGCGTTACGAGGTCGAACGGGAGTTGGGCCGTGGCGGGTTCGGCGTCGCCTACCTCGCGCGCGACACGCATCTGGACTCGCGCCCGGTCGTCATCAAGACCCCGCTCGCGGCTGACGACGGAACCCTCGACGACCCTTGGTTCAGACGCCACTTCGACGACGAGATTCTGGCTCTCGCTAGGATCAAACACCCCGGCGTCGTCGGCATCTACGACGCGGGCTGGACGCCGGACGGCCAACCCTTCTTCGTCATGCCGTACGTCGAAGGCGAGAGCCTGCGGAGCGCGATGCGCGGGGGCTCGATGGGACTAAAGCGCGCTGCCCACATCGTCGGTCAACTCAGTTTCGCGCTCAGCGCCGCACACGTCATGGGCATCACCCATCGCGACCTCAAGCCCGAAAACGTCATGCTTCAGACCTTCGCGGGCGGCGAAGAGTTCGCCTTCCTGATCGACTTCGGCATCGCCATGGTGAAAGACCTACACGCCGAGCGGAGCGAGCGGATCACTAAGGTCGTGGGGACGCTTCCCTACATGGCCCCGGAACAGTTGCGCGGCGGCCCAGTACCGGCGAGCGACGTGTGGGCGCTGGGAATCGTCGCCTACGAGGTGGTGACCGGGCGGCTGCCCTTCCCTGCCGACAACGTACTTGCGCTGGATGACATGCAGCGCGCCGGGGTCGGAACCATGCCGCGGTCGTTGCGCGCTGAATTGCCGGAGGCGGCGCAGGAAGTAATCCTCAGGGCACTGAGCTATGACCCAGACCTCCGTTACACGCACGCCCACGAGATGGGTGAGAATTTCCTACGCGCCATCCTCAACGGCGGCGGCGCTCCGACGTTGTCGCAGGACTACCCTGCGGAGTTGCGTCACCAACCCGCGCCGCCCGCGCCGGAGTCCCCCAGAGAATTGCTCCGCCGTTGCCGAAAGCTGTTCGAGACCTTCGAGGAGTTTCGCAGCCCGGACAAGCTGCTGAACTTTTTAATCGTACACGAACTGAGTACCTGCGCGCGTTGCGTGAAGAACACGGCCGAACTCGACTTCGATCAGTTACTCGCCTGCTTGTATCGCTCAGGCCTCGACTACCGCGGTCAAGCCCTGCTCGACCTGCTGGCGCAACTCGCCGCGCGCTACAGGGACGATTACCGGGGGCAGGAATGCGAGGGCCTACGAGGCAGCCTGAGGCAACTGTTAGAGCAAGCCCCCGCGGCGGGCAGCTAGGAACGGACTGGACAGGCGGCAGGGTATGAAACCTGACTCGTCGCAGTAGAACACGGGCGACATGCATTCATCGTAGGGGCTGGTGACGATGGAGTTCAACGTCGGAGTCACAATCGAAATCTCCTTCGAGTTGCGCGAACAGTGCGTGAAATTGTTCGAGCAATGCGACGAGTTCAGCAGCCCGGAGAGGCTTCGGAATTTCGCCGGGGTCATGGAACTGCAACTGGTGAGGAGGTGCATCCCCAATTCAGACCGTCTCGATTACGACCTTCTGATCACCAAAATGCTGATGACTAGGCGGTCGTCCCTTGAGCCCGCGCTGTTCGACCTGCTCGACGCGCTCGCGTCTCGCTACCGGGAGGATGTGAGGGGGCCGGAGTGCGCGCAGCTGAAGGAGAAGATAAGGGAGGCGCTCCTCCGAACCGAGAATCACGAACAGGCGAAAGATTATCAACGGCTGGTTGAAATCAGTGCGCCGGGCGACAGAGAGGGGGTGGACGGGCGGGCGGCGCAATGGATCGAGGAGGCGGGCGACAGCCTAGACGAGTGTGCCCTGCGCATCACGCTGGCTGTCTTTCACGGCACTACCTTCGAGACCATCCAGAGGGCGAAGAAAGATCTGCTAGGGGCGTTGCAGGAACTCGTGCCGCCGCCGCCGCCCGATCCGGAAGCCCCGACCTCAACGCTGCCGCCCCCGCACATCCCGCTGATGAGGCGCTTAAAGCAGGTCGGCGCTTACGAAACCGACGGCAAGCACCCGGACTGGAAGAAAGTGGTTGAGCTGAAAGAGCCGGAGCTAGCCAGTGAAGCACTCATCCACGTGTGGCAACTCTACCGAGAGGTCGAGTGGCGGCGAAAGCTGATCGAGTGGCTCACGAGTTATGCGGCGGGCCACTCGGCCGATGTCCGAACCCGCGCCGCGGTCGCCGCGGGCATACTCGCCATTAAAGACTACCGCTTCGTCCGCGAGAACTTGCTGAAGCGTTGGGTGTATGCCGACGACGCGGAATACAGGACGGCGGTGGGTATGGCCCTCGGCGTACTCGCCCGTGAAGAGGACTGGGCGGCGGAGGTGCAGAACCTGCTGTGGACATGGTCCAAGTCGCCCATACAAGCCGAGCGTTGGGCAGCCGTGCGCGCCTACATCTACGTGGGGGCCTACTGTTGGCCGGTCAGCGAAGTCATCACGCGCTGGCGCGACATCGCCACATCCGAACTGGACACCGTCTACCTTCAAGTCTCGGAGAAGAAAGTGGTGCGGCTAAACAACCCGCTGCACATGAGCCTGATGGACGCGATGGTTCGTTTTTTCGTGGGCGGCGCGCAACTGCCCGCGGAGAAAAAGCGCCCCCTCTTCGCAGGCATCCTCGAAGGTCTGAAGAAGTGGATTGCCGCTAATGAAGCCGACGCCGGGCTCGGCGTCTTCATGTTCAGCACGCTGGCGCGGTTGTCGGTCGGCGCGGCCGGGAACGGGGAGGCGGACGGCGCGCCGATGCTGCTGCAACTGGCGTCGGAGGGGCCGGACGAGACCGGGTTCCGTGCACAACTCGCGGAGACGTTCGAGGTAGCGATGCGTAACGGGGCCACGATCATAGAGGCTCAGGAAGTGCTGTGCGCGTGGCTCCACTGGGCGAACGGGCTGCGGGACAACTCTCAGTTGTACGAGACCCACATACGGGCACTCTTCGATGACATCATCGCCGTTGACGGCGGCGGCCGGATGCGCGGGAAACTGGCCGCCTGCCTACGCGACTGCGGGCGCAACCGCACCGCCCAACGCATCCTCTCCACTCTGTAAGTAGGCCGCCGTCGCGCCGGAGCGATCTGTGCCCAACGCGTGCCCCGGTGGCGAAGAGTCGCCGGTCAGTAATCAAGTCAGGAGATGGATTTATGTCCAAGCCGACGCCGGAGCAGAACGAAGCGTTCGCCCTGATTATCGACACCAGCTCAAGCGCGGCCGCAGACCTCGACCAGGCGCGGCAGACGGCGCAGCGAATCTATCGCCTAATCGGCGCGGAGCAGTTCAAGATTTTCATGCTCGGCAGCGCCACCCCGATCTCCTCCACGGCCCTCAAACAAACCACCCCGCCGGGCGTCAACCGGCAGCCTCAACCGTGCAGCCTGATCGCGCCGATTATGGAAACGCTGGTGCGCGAAGAGCAGAAGCACTCGGTGATCATCGTCGGGAGCGGCGAGATTTTCGACCTCGACGACTGGACGGGCGACCCGCGGGTCGAAGGCTGGCTGCTCGTCTACACCAGCGGCGAGCCTTCGCTTCAAAAGCCCGGCGGCCGAATCGCTGAAATCTCCGCAGTTCAGATCGGCAGCGACGCTGACACGCTGCTCAGCTACTTCAGCCGCCCCGCCACCCGAGCGCCGGAGTCACCGCCCGCCTGCCTCGGCCTGTCTGACGCGGACGCATTCAGGTGGCGTGTTGATGCCTCCGGCTACCCGCTCGTCTTCGTCGAGCCGCTGGACGCCTACGCGCAACTCTTCCCCGTCACCAAGCCGCAGTTCGAGAGGTTCGTCTCGTCGTGCGAGCGGCCCGAATACGACGACGGGTGGTACGAGGAGATACTCACACTCAACCCGCGCGCCTCGTACCGGAGCGCGGACGTGCTCACGCGCGAGCGCCTGTTCATGACCGGCGTTACGCCCGACGAGGCGCTGGCCTTCGGCCGCTGGATGGGGCGCGACTACGCGCTGCCGACCGCCGAGGAGTGGGCCACTTGTTACAAGTGGTTCGGGGGGCAAGCGGCCCTGTCCGCGCCGCCGGATTTATGCGGCCGCCTGTCGCCGGACGCACTGTCTCTCTGGGAGACCATCGAGGGACAGTGGCTCGAACCGCGCCGGAGACCGACCCTACGTGATTTGTCGCTGATGACGCAGGGCATCCTCGAATGGGTGGCCGAGCGACCGAGTCGTTATTGCGGGCTGGGAGAGCCTGCGGCGTCGAAGCTACAGAGGAGGGCCGAAGACCCCGTCCGCCCGGTGGGGCGGCGTCGGCTCAGGAATCTCGGTTTCCGGCTACTCACGAGGTGAAGGCAATGAAAGTCAACGCGGCGCAGCACGTGTCGGCCATGCTGACCTCTAGGCAGTCGCCGAGAGGCCATGCCGGATACCAAACGCTTTACTACACCCGCGGGCTGTTGACCCCGGACGAGGTGGGCGTCATCGAGCGCCTCGCCCAGTACGGCTCTGCGCGCGACGGCATATCCAAGTGGCAGTCTTACAGGCTGACCGACCGGCGACACGTTATATCGCGCATCGTGCCGATCCCCGACCCGGACGACTTCGGTCGTCGCGGTCGCTACTTCACCCACAGCCTAGTCTGCGACGTGACGGCGGGGCAGCAATTCGACGACGCGCTGTTCGGACTGCTACAGCCACGGCACTTTCTCCCGTCGCTCGACAAGGCGCTGGCCGCCGAGGGGATGCGAACCGGCCACGCCCCCGAAGTCACGGTTGACGCCGGGGGCGTGCGCGACAACGGGAACCCGGCCTGCCTGCGCGACTGGTCGGGAGAGCAGTTGAACCGGCTCTACGTGCTGATGAGCGACCCGCGCCGACTGACCAGGCAGGGAGGGTACGTCGCCCTCGTTGGGAGTGAAGGGCAAATCTTGGAGGCTCTGAGGGTCGCCTTCCTGCTGTCACGGCCCGGCGCACAGAAGTTCTGCTCGTTCGACACAAATGCGTCCGGCAGCGACGCGCCGGCGCGCGTGGCTTTCTGGGGGCGCGGGTCTGAGTCGGTTGGGGCGGCGAGTCATGTGATCGATGCGGCGCGGCGGCGGGTGACAATCCCCGAATCGTCGCCGCTGTGGGCGGACGGTTTCTCGCCGGAGCGGCTCTCGATGCCATTGCGTAATGCCGTCGTCGCGCTGCTCAGTCACCCGTCGGAGGAGATGCTGCGCAGCCTCGTCAAAGGCAGGTACGCGGCCTTCATCGGCGAGTCGGTCTACCAAGCCATGCTGCGCGAGAACGAGCTGCCCCTGACGCCGGCCGACTCCGGGCTGTTGTCCCCCTTCGGGCAAGCGCATGGCGGGCTCGGCCTGCTGCTGGCGCTGAAGTCGGGTGACGACGCTCAAAGGCTGCGGAGGTTGGCCGCGATGGACTCGCAGTCGTACACGGAGTGCAGCACGCAGTTGATGACCCGCCCCGATTTCAGACCGTGGCAGGTGTTCTCACCGATATTCATGTACACGTGGTTCAGGCTCTTCCGCGACACCTACCGTCTGGACGACCTGACCACCGCCATCACCAAAGTCGCGGAGCACGGGGGCGAAGGTGACCGGAAGTACCTCGAAGACATACACGAGCACCTCGACCCGGACGAGAGTCAAGAACTAGGACGTTGGCTGAGATCATCGCCGCTCCACTTCGAACGCCTGCAAGCCGCTTTAGACGCTGCCGTTCACGCGCGGGCAAGCGGTAACTCGGACGGGAAGTCGCGCGCGCTTCTACGACGGATTCGACATCCGTTCGGCGGGTGAAAGGGGTTGCGGGTTAGGCACCCGTGACCGCCATGCGTGATAACCGGAGGTACGAAAGGACTCACCAATGATCTGCCCGTATTGCGTGGAAGAAATCCCTGCCAACTCACAACAGCACCACGGGTGCAGAGAGATAGCGGACAAGAAGTTCCCGCCGTTCTACCTCGACTTCCATGCTGCCGAAGGGAGCGCCGAGCCCGTCGTCCTGAGCGTAGTCGGGTTTACAGGTCACGGCAAGACCGTCTACCTGTGCGCGCTATTCGACTACCTTGACAAACACCTGACTTACATCTGGCGGGAGAGGAAATTCTTTAACCACGTGCTAGATCAGGAATCGCTAAGCAGGCTCAACTTTAACCGCCGCATGTTGCGCCACGGAGAGTTGCCGCCGCCGACAATCGGGCAGAGCTTCCCGCGACCCGGCATCTTCCGGCTCACCAACATGCCCCGCCCCCCCGAGGGCAACGGGCTGCCGCCGCTCGTTGACACGACCGTTCTGATCTACGACCCGCCCGGCGAGGCATTCGCAACCGAGGACTCCATCGTCAAGATAGCGGGCTTCGTTAAGCGCAGCAGTTGCGTGCTGTTCCTGATCGACCTGACCGCGCTAGGCGAGTCCATCGCCGACGAGATGGCGCTCTTGCTCGACACCTACGTGCTAGGCATGCGGCGCATGGGGATCGGGAAGGGGTCGCAGCACCTGATCGTGGTCTACACGAAGTCGGACGAGATGCAAGTCTCCGTCCCGGAGTTCGCCGATTTTCTCGGGCAAGAGCCGGGGCTGAGGGACTACCTCAACGAAGAGCGGCCAGAAACCCTGCCCGACCCGCTCGCGCACCTTAAGCAACTTGAGGTCATCTCGCGTTTGCTCGAAGCCTTCACGTGGTCTGAGCTGAACGCCGGGAGGTTTATCAACGTGGCGAAGGACTGGTTCGCGAGCGTGAGCTACACGGTCGTGTCGAGCCTCGGAGCAGCGCCCGAGCCTGACTGGGGCGGGAACGGCAGCGCGGCGGCCAGTCCCGCGCAGGGCGACGCCGAAAGCCCCCTTGATCTCGACGGCGGAAAACGCAACGCGGCGATGAAGTTCACGGTCAAGATGTCGCCGCGGGGCGTGGCCGACCCGCTGCTCCACGTCCTAGCCAAGTCAATCAAGGAGCCTCCCTCTCCTCCTGCTCCCGAAACACTAATCACGGAGAATAAGACGCCCGGCAGGTTCGACGACTGGCCGGGTTGGCTCCTCCCGGCGTTAATCGTCGGCGCGGGCGCTCTGATTATCGTCGTCTTATTCGCGCTGCTTTCATGGGCATGGACCGGAACAGCCGTGAGCCGAAACCCCCCGGCGAACATGACGGCCAATGCGAAGCCGCCCGCCACAACGAGACCATCTCCCAGAGCCGTCGCCGCGCCGCAGGGCATGGTCTACGTGCCGGGCGGGGAGTTCGTCATGGGCAGCGCGGGCGGGGACGACTTCGAGCGCCCGCCGCACCGGGTGTCGGTCAAGCCCTTCTTTATCGACCTGTACGAGGTGACGCGCGCCGACTACGCGCGCTTCGTCGAGCAGACGGGGCACTCCCCGCCGCCGGACTGGGCCGGCGCGCCCCCGCCCGCGGGC
>DATCVD010000065.1:0-49454 GCA_036567125.1 Pyrinomonadaceae bacterium
AGGAAGGGGCAGGTCAAGAGGCTAGACGGAAGGGATTCGGCAGGGCAGGCGAAGTTCGTCGAGAGCCTGTTCAGTGTCGCCGCATAGGCACGAGCCGCTCACGGTTTCACTGCGCTCCGAAATAATTCTCGCAACAGAACCACAGATTCTTCTGTGGCGTGAGATGCGCGTGCGGCAGCGGCGGCAGTGACGGCCCCGTGAGGCGGGCATTCCCAGGATACCTCCTGATGGAGGGGATTATACACCCGACTTTTTAGGCACGCCGCCCGATTTAATCGGCGACGCTTCGCGCTCACGGCCTTCACCGAACGGATAAGGGGCCGCCCGCGCCCTCGCTGCGCCGGCGGCCCCTTCGGCAAACTTTCCTTTGGGGGAAAGAGTGCGCCGCGGACTCTACCACCGAAGGTCTAGAATGACAAGGGGCATCGTCTTCAAAGCCCGCACCACCCTGAGCTCGTTCCGGGCGTCATAAGAGCCCGACGTCATCACCGACCTCGGCTGTTAGATCTCCAGCCACTCCCCGGAGTCGAGTCTGTTCGGCATCGCCGCGTAGTGCAGAATTGCTCACGGCCTTATTGCCATCCGAAATAATTCCCGCAACAGAACCCGCCGCCGTGCCTGCGTACTCGAAGCCGACCATGCTTCACCTCCGCACCTCGGGGAGCCGCCGTCGCGGCTGACCCGAACACAAAATTGTCTGACTGAAGCGCGCATCCCATCTACTGCCCGCCGCCCCTTGTAACGTCGCGTTAAAGCCCAGCAAACATCCCGTTAACCTTCGTCGAGTATAAACGACGGTTAGGTTGCGATAACTACTATTGCGGCGTGACGGTGCGAGACCGCTACATTCCATTCTCCGAAGTACGAGCGTGAAAAGGATACGCCGCCGGAGGCTGGCACTGGGGACGGTGTGAGTAACTTCTCTGACAATGAAACCTTCGAGGAGGTGATCGCGGCCCGCGTGTCACGTCGCGGTTTTCTCGGCGGCGGACTGGCGGCCGCGGCGCTGACCACCCTCGGCGGCGTCGGCGCGCTGACGGATGCGGCTCACGCCGCGGCGCAGTCCGCGGGCGGATCGCTGCTCGGCTTTCAGGGCGTGCGGGCCTCGTCCGAGGACACCGTCGTCGTCCCGAAAGGGTATACGCCGAAGGTGCTCATCGCGTGGGGCGACCCCGTGTCGGACGGGCCGGCCTTCAAGCAGGACGCCGGCAACAGCGCCTCCGAGCAGGCCCGGCAGTGGGGCATGCACAACGACGGCCTCGTCTACTTCGAGATCGACGGCTCGACACTCGGCCTGCTCGTCCAGAACAACGAGTACACGGACGACGTGCTGCTATTCCCCGACGGCGTCGCCAATTGGAGCCGGGAGAAGACCGACAAGTCGCTCAACGCACACGGCGTCTCCGTCATCGAGATCGCCAGGCAGGGCGGCGGGTGGAGGGTCGTGCGCCCGTCCCGTTACGCCCGCCGCATCACCGGCATGACGCCTATCGCCGTCGGCGGCCCGGCCGCCGGCGACGGCCGGCTGAAGACGACCGCGGACCCGACGGGCCGCAACGTGCTCGGCACGCTCCAAAACTGCGCCATGGGCTTCACCCCGTGGAAGACTTACCTGACCTGCGAGGAGAACTTCAACTTCTGTTTCCGCAAGACGGGAGGCCCGACCAGGTGGGAGCGCCGCTATGGCATCCCCGCCGCCGAGAGCAGCTACCGCTGGCACGAGACCGACAAGCGGTTCCGCGCTGACGAGGAGCCGAACGAGCCGAACCGCTTCGGCTGGGTCGTCGAGATCGACCCCTTCGACGCGAGCTCGAAGCCGGTCAAGCGCACCGCCCTCGGCCGTTTCAAGCATGAGGGGGCCCGCGTGCAGGAGGCGCGCGACGGCCGCGTCGTCGTCCTGATGGGGGACGACGAGCAGTTCGAGTACATCTACCGCTACGTCTCGAATCGGCCGTGGCGTGAAGCCCTCAAAGCGAAGGTCAACCCGCTCGACGACGGCGTGCTCTACGTCGCCCGGTTCGGGGCCGACGGTTCCGGCGAGTGGCTGCCCCTCACGCCGTCCAACCCAAAGCTCAGGGCGGCGGGTTGGTCGTTGAATGACATCCTCATCAACACCCGCGGCGCGGCCGATCTCGTCGGCGCGACGAAGATGGATCGGCCCGAATGGATTGACACGTTCTCCGCGTCGCTCACCGCCGTCGCCACCCTGACTAACAACAGCGCCCGCAGGGTGGAAGCGAACCCCCGCGCCGACGCCGCCAACCCGCGGCGGCGTAACGTCTACGGCCACATCCTCAGGTGGAGACACCGCCGCGATTGGACTGAGCCGGATTTCGAATGGGACATCTTCGCTCTCGCCGGCGACCCCGCGAACCGCGCCCACGAATCCACCGTTAAGGGCGACAAGTACGGCTCGCCCGACGGCCTCTACGTAGCCCCGAGCGGGCGGCTGTGGATTCAGACCGACGTGTCGAAGGCCGCCATCAACTCGGGCGACTACGCCGGGTTCGGCAACAACCAGATGTTATGCGCCGATCCGGCGACGCGGGAGACCCGCCGGTTTCTCGTCGGGCCTCAGGGTTGCGAGGTGACGGGCGTGTTCGTGACGCCCGACGAGCGAACGATGTTCGTGGGCATTCAGCACCCCGGCGAAGCCCCTTCAGGCGCTAACGATCCGGCGAACCCTAAACGCTTCAGTTCATGGCCCGACGGCCCGGCAGGCGGGCGGCCACGTTCGGCCTGCGTCGTCATCACGAAGGATGACGGTGGCCCTATCGGCAGTTGAAGCTCGGACACGCGGGGGTGCGGCGCGAGTTGACCGTCGGGTCCTTGCGCCCGCGCGGGAGACGCACACGCCGGCGCGGCGAGGACAATCGCGCCCGCGGAAGTGATCGACCGGCCCGCAAATGCTCTGTCGCCCAAGTGCGCGCCCATCCTCGCGGCGTCGTTGCCGGAATGTATTCCGCTTCACGCCGGAGCATCAATCGGAGACGAGTGCTGAATCGCAGAAAAGACTTTCCCGACGCTCCTTTAACACAGTCTTAATTTCCGGCTCACAGGCCGTTAACCTCCGTCCGTTATAAACGCGGCTCGATCAGATCGCATTAAACCGCGGGGGTCGGCACGCCCCGCGCACCCGCGTGTGTGTGGCCGTGGTCGGCCCGTCCTCCTGCCGCCTGCAAACTTTTAAGTTCGAGAAAGGATGACTGATGAAAAAGTCTGCCCCCTTTGTTTGCGCCTTGGCCCTGCTGCTCGCGACGGCCGCCCCGCCCGACGCCTCGGCCGGCAAGGGCACTGCGGCCAACAAGGGTAAAGAGAAGAACATCAAGCTGACGCCCGTCGGCACGTTCTCCGCGAGGGTATTCGATCAGGGCGCGGCCGAGATCGTCGCGCACGACCCCGCGACGCAGCGCCTGTTCGTCGTTAACGGCGCGGCCTCATCAATCGACGTGCTCTCCGTCGCCGACCCGTCGAATCCCGCGCTCCTCTTCTCGATTGACGTGACGCCGCACGGCGCTCAGGCCAACAGCGTCGCCGTGCGCGACGGGGTCGTCGCCGCCGCCGTGCAGGCCGATCCCAAAACCGCCCCCGGCAAGGTCGTCTTCTTCGACGCCTCCGGCAACCACCTCGACGACGTGACGGTCGGCGCGCTCCCCGACATGCTCACCTTCACGCCGGACGGCGCGCGCCTGCTCGTCGCCAACGAGGGCGAGCCGAGCGGCTACAACCAGGCCGCGAGCGTTGACCCGGAAGGCTCCGTCAGCATCGTCGATCTGCGCGCCGGCGTCGGCAACCTCGACGACTCGGACGTGACGACCGCGCAGTTCCCCGCGGACGTTCCGCGCACCAACCCCGAGAGCATCCGCGTCTATGGGCCGAACGCCACGCCGGCGCAGGACTTCGAGCCGGAGTACGTCGCCGTCTCGCACGACTCGAAGACGGCGTGGGTCACGCTGCAGGAGAACAACGCCATCGCCCTGCTCGACGTGCGCGCCGGCCGGTTCACGGAGATCGCCGGCCTCGGCTTCAAGGATCACTCGCTCGCGGGCAACGGCCTCGACCCGAGCGACCGCGACAGCGCCAACCTGATCGCCAACTGGCCGGTCTTCGGCATGTACCAGCCCGACGCGGTCGCGACGTTCCGGGTGGGCGGCGAGACCTACATCGTCACGGCCAACGAGGGCGACGCGCGCGACTGGCCGGGCCTCGCCGAAGAGGCGCGCGTCGGCTCGCTCGCGCTCGATCCGGCGGCCTTCCCGAACTCGACGTTCCTCAAGAACAACGCGCGTCTCGGACGCTTGAACGTGACGAACAGGCGGGGCGACACGGACGGCGACGGCGACTTCGACCGGCTCTACGCCATCGGCGCGCGCTCCTTCTCCGTCCGCCGCGCCGACGTCAGCCTCATCTACGACAGCGGCGATCAGATCGAGCAGATCACACGCGCGGCGCTGCCCGACTTCTTCAACGCCGGCCACACGACGAACGCGCGCGACGACCGCAGCGACAACAAGGGGCCGGAGCCGGAGGGCCTCGCCGTCGGCAAGGCGTTCGGGCGCACCTACGCCTTCGTCGGCCTTGAGCGCATCGGCGGCGTCCTCGTCTACGACCTGACCGACCCGTCCGCGCCGCGTCTCGTGCAGTACGTCAACAACCGCGACTTCGCCATCGACCCGCAAGCCGGCACGCTCGCCGCGACGGTCGGAGACCTCGGCCCCGAAGGGCTGACCTTCATCCCGGCCGAAGAGAGCCCGAACGGCCGGCCGCTGCTCGTCGTCGCCAACGAGGTCAGCGGCACGACCACCCTCTACGAGATCGCCAAAGCCGACTGATCTTCAGGGCCACACGTTAAGAGGGCCGCGCGGAGGTTGCGACTTCCGCGCGGCCCTCCGCGCCTTGAAGAGAGATCGTTAGGCTGTCCGACCGCCCCCCGAACCGTTAAACCAGACTTAACTTCGTCTTAACCAAGGCGTATGACTCGCGGGGTTATCCTGTGCGGAAGAGCGTCTGTCGATGTCTGCGTGCATGACGGCGCAGGCGAAGTGAGGGTAAATCGCGGCGTCACTACGGAATTGGAAGGGGGCGGCTCACAATCTCAGGTGGGGGAGGGTCATGCGGCAGTTACGGGAACTCGGCATCTACAGGTCGCCGGACGGCGGCGAGCACGTGGCCGTCGCCGGCCTCTTCGGCTTCTACCTCCTCTACGGGGCCGCCGCCTTCTCGACCGGCTTCCCCGCCTACGTCGTCGAGCCTTCGGGGCGCATCGTCTCGGCCGCGCGGCCCACGGCCTGGCGCGCGGAAGACCTGCTCGACACGGGCCGGACTTACGGGGATGTGTACTCCACCCGCGGCATCCCGCGCGCGCCGAACCCGCGAGTCGAGACTGCGCGCCTACCGACAACGGAGCCGGATGAAGATGAGCGCGCAGCCTGATCATCGACGCGAACACACGTTCCCGGTCGCCTGCGCTTGGTGCGGCGCGGAGATACGCCGGGTCAGGGCGGAGGGACGGCCGGAGATGTGCCCGGCCTGCTTCCGGAGCATGGTCAACGAGCACGCGCGGCGCGCGCCGCTCCCGCACAACTCCGTGCGTGTCAGCGACCGTTAGCGGGCTTATGCACTATCAACAGTCGTAACCCAAGAGGGGCGGCCGCAATTGGCGGCCGCCCCTCTTACCCTTCGGTCGAAAATCTTTTACAAACTGACCGGCCTACCGCTTCCGGCCGTGGCCCAAATTTTTGCCGTTGCTGCCGGAGCGTTTCTCGAACGGGCCGTAGATCGCGTAGGTGACGGCGCGGCCGTCGGGGGGGCCGTCGGGCAGCGAGCCGCGCTCGCCCTGCTGGTTGAGGTAGAAGGTCTCGCCGTCGGGCGAGAAGCAGCCGCCGCAGAACTCGGTCTCGTTCGTCGCGGTGCGCGCGAAGTCGTAAATCTGACCGTCCACCGTAACGCCGCGGACGTACTGTTCGCCGTCGCCGTCCTCTTGCAGGAAGATGTCGCCCGTGCGCGGGACGACGACGACGTTGTCCGGGTTCTGGAGCTCGGCGGGGCTGTTCGACTCGAAGATGAGCGTCAGCGTCTCGCGGCCCGGATCGTACTCCCAGACCTGACCGAGGTCGGCCGCGCCGCCCGTCGTCGCGTCGAAATAGACCTTCCCGCGCTCGACCCACATCCCTTCCAGGCGGTCGAAGAAGGCCGCGCCGCGGTCTTGCGCCTGCACCCGGTTGGGCGTGAAGCCGGGCGCGCGGTCGCGTCGGTTGTCAGTGTCGTCGTCGTGATCCGGCTCAGGCACGTCAACCCACTCGACCGGGTAGGGCAGGCCGACTGTGCGGCCGGCGTCCATGTTGGCGTGGAACTCGTCGCGCAGCTTGAGTGCCTGCAGCGGGCCGGAGGTCTCGGCGAGCGGCCGGTTGCCGCGCGGCTTGGGGACGTAGCGGTAGAAGCAGGAGCCGAGCAGCCGCTTCTGGGTCTGCGCGTCGGCGACGACGCCGCGGTCTTCGGTCATGTAGACGATGCCCGCGTGCTCGAAGGCGGCCTCGTGCGCGCGGCGGCCGGCCTGCGGGACGGGGACGGCGGGGACGGGGCCGTCCGCGCGCGCGTCGATCTCGAAGATGTAGCCGTGCTTCTTCGGCGAGAAGCTCGCGCCCGCGCCGAGCGGCCCCTTGACGACCTCCTCGCACGTGATCCAGATGTGCGGCGAGCGCAGACCGCCCGCGCAGTTGGTCGAGGTGCCGCCGAGGATCGCGAAGTCGCGCACGACCTCGTAAGAGTAGAGCTGCTGGCCGGTCGCCGGATCAGTCCCGGCCTTCTCGCGTCGCACTTCGAGCTTCGTGTTCCCGCCGAACATCGCCGGGTCGTACTGGAGTTCGACCGGCACGACGACCTTCTGCTCGCCCGCGCGCTCTCGGTTCTCGTGGTTGCGGATGAGGACGGTCGTGCCGGCGTGGCCGGGGAACGCGGCCATGCCGTCGAAGATGCCGGGCGTCGGCTGGCCGTCGCTCATGGTCTTTCCCTGCACGGAGACGATCTGGTAGTTGAACTCCGCCGGGAGCCACAGGTCGCCCTTGTTGACGAGCGGGCCGTAGCCCGGAGACTGAGCGAGGGGCAACCGTGCGAGCGTGCGCGCGCCGAGGGCCTGGAACGGCCCCATCGCGGCCAGCGCCCCGCCGAAGATCGCGCTGTTCTGGAGAAACTTTCTTCTGTCCATGATGTCGGTCTTGTCCTTTCCTCCCGCGCGCCCGCGGTGTCTCGGTCTGGATCGCGCCGCGCAGTCCTCCGGCCTTTCGAGGCGGATGCCCCGCGCCTGTTCGCCGTGACTGTGCGGATGCTTCTGTGTGGTGTGCGGTGAATGTATAGCGCGCTGAAGTTAAGCGTGTGTGAGGCCCGGATTAAATGTCTGTTACCCGGCGCGGATGTTTGGTGGACGAACCGGCAAGGGACGCCGCGTTAGAAGTTGAGGGGCAGGAAACGCGCCGGAGTGAATGGCGACTGAAGTTGATATTAAATCTTTCCCCTACAAGCCCCGAGACGGGCCGGAGACTTCAGAGGTCGGCCGCGCCCATGATAATTTTCCTTCACCCGGATTAGAAACTCGGCGGGCGGTGCTATCCGAATTCCCCCTCGGAGAGGTTTCACAGTCATGTCAGTCAGAGACGAATTGAGCAGCGATGTCGCGGCCGCATTGATCGGGATGAGCGGCCAGATCAGCGCCGGCGATCTCAGGGAAGTGTTGGCCCTGTTCCGCTCGACCTTGGGCACGCTCACCGACGACGAGAGAAGGCGGCGCCAGACCAAGCTCTTCCCCGAACGCTCACCCGACCGGATCACGGGCACGGCGCAGGGCATGAACTGACCACCCGAGCCGCGCCCGAAGCGGCGGAGACGTGCGGCGTCCGGCGCGCGGTGTCTGTGGTCTCGTTAGAGCGACAAGGTTGACTGATGGCGAAGGCGGCTAGGAAACTAAAGCGGGGCGCGAGCGCGCCGGTGGCGTCGCAGTCGATCCTGCCGGCCGAGCTGCTGTTCAACCGCGAGCTCTCGTGGCTCGAATTCAACCGCCGCGTCCTCGAAGAGGCGATGGACGAGTCGCACCCGCTGCTCGAACGCCTGAAGTTCCTCTCGATCTTCTCGACCAACCTCGACGAGTTCTTCATGGTGCGCGTCTCCGGCCTCATGGAGGAGATGGAGGAGGAGGTCGTCGAGCTTTCGCCCGACGGGCTGACGCCGGCCGAGCAGTTGCGGGAGATCAGCGCGCGGCTGCGGCCGATGATCGAGTCGCAGGTGCGCTGCCTGAAGGAGGAGATTCTGCCGCGGCTCGCCGAACACGGCGTCCGCATCACCTCCTACAAAGACCTCGGCCGGCGCGAGCGGCAGGCGGCCGACGATTACTTCCGCGAGAGCGTCTTCCCAATCCTGACGCCGCAGGCCGTTGATCCGGGCCACCCCTTCCCTTACGTCTCGAACCTGAGCCTCAACCTCGGCCTGACGGTCGAGCCGGGCGTCGAGCGCCTCGAAGCGGAAGCGCCGGCGGAGGAAGCGGCGGCGCTGCGCGGGGGCCATCGGTTCGCGCGCATCAAGCTGCCGCCGACCGTCCCGCACCTCGTGCCCGTGGACGAGTCGGGCACGCAGTTCACCTTCCTCGGCAGCCTCATCGCGGCCAACGCCGACGCGCTGTTCCCGGAAGTCGGCCACGGCAAGTCGCACCTGTTCCGCGTCACGCGCGACGCGGACATCGAGATCAGGGAGGACGAGGCGGGCGACCTGCTGCGCACCGTGCAGCAGCAACTTCGCCGCCGCCGCTTCGGGCAGGCCGTGCGGCTCGAAGTCTCGGCCAGCATGCCGGCCCGGATGGTCGAGTACCTGACGAAGTCGCTGGGCCTGGAGACCGACGACGTTTACGTGATTGACGGGCCGCTCAACATCCCCGCCCTGATGCAGCTTTATCAACTAGACTTGCCGGGGCTGAAAGACAGGCCGCTGCAAACCACAGTGCCTGTGCCGCTCCGGCGCGCCCCGTCGGTCTTCGACGCGATCCGCCGGCAGGACGTGCTGCTCCACCACCCCTACACGTCCTACACGGCCGTCACCGACTTCATCCAGACGGCGGCGAGCGACCCTTCGGTGCTGGCGATCAAGATGTGCCTCTACCGCACGGGCAAACAGTCGCCCGTGGTGCGCTCGCTGATGGAGGCCAGCGAGGCCGGCAAGCAGGTGGCGGTGCTGGTGGAGTTAAAGGCCCGCTTCGATGAAGAGAACAACATCGAGTGGGCGCGCAGGCTCGAACAGGCCGGCGTCCACGTCGTCTACGGGCTGGTGGGCCTGAAGACCCATTGCAAGCTGGCGCTCGTCGTGCGGCGCGAGGGCACCACCTTGCGCCGCTACGTCCACGTCGCCACCGGCAACTACAACCCGACGACCTCGCGCGCCTACACCGACATCGGCATCCTGACGGCCGACGAGGAGATCGGCGAGGACGCGTCGAACCTCTTCAACTACCTGACCGGCTGCTCACGCTACTCGAAGTACAACTGCCTGCTGGTCGCGCCGATCAACCTGCGCGAGCGGCTGCTCCAACTAGTCGAGCGCGAGGCCGAGCACGCTCGCGCGGGAAGGCCGGCGCACGTCATCGTCAAATGCAACAGCCTGACCGACGTGCAACTAATCCGCGCGCTCTACGAGTCGGCGCAGGCCGGCGTGAAGATCGACCTCGTCGTGCGCGGCGTCTGCATGCTGCGGCCGGGCGTGCCGGGCCTCTCGGAGAACGTCCGCGTCGTGAGCGTGGTGGGCCGCTTCCTCGAACACAGCCGAGTCCTCTACTTCCAGAACGGCGGCGACGAGGAGGTCTACATCGGCAGCGCCGACTGGATGCACCGCAACCTTGACCGCCGCGTCGAGGTCGTCGCGCCCGTCAAGGATCAGCAGTTGAAAAAGTACCTGCGGGAAGTCTTACTGGAGGCGTACCTGCGCGACGACGTGAAGGCGCGCGCGCTCGGCCCCGACGGGACTTACGCGCGGGTCGCGGCGGCGGGCGAGGGCGGCTTCAACAGTCAGGACGTGGCGCTGTGGAAGGCGGACGTTGCGAAGGCCCAGGCGGGTTGAAGATCGCGCGGCGCGGGCCGCAAGAATTAACAGACAGTTAGCCGCGAGTTAACGGAAACTTCGCGGCGACGTTGCATGATCCCGACGTTGAAACGGGGCCAGCAACGCCCCTGTTGCCGCGCGGGCTTCGACGATTCGACCCGCGCGGCATTTTTTCGTGCCCGCGCGGGTTAAGCCTTGCCGCGCGCGTCCGGGTGAACGTGCGGCCCGGCATCGCCGCGCGGCCTGACCCGTTAGGCCGCGCCCGCGCCTTCCGACTGCGCGCACGGCAACTCGACGCTGAAGGTCGAACCCTCGCCCGGCGCGGAGCGGACTGAGACCTCGCCGCCGTGGGCGCGCGCGAGATGCTTGACGATGGCGAGGCCGAGGCCCGTCCCGCCCAGCGCGCGCGCGCGCGCGCGATCCACGCGGTAGAAGCGCTCGAAGATGCGCGGCAGGTGTTCGGGCGCGATCCCCTCACCCGTGTCCGCGACGCTGACGAGATCGCGCTCGCCCCGCTCGTGGCGGATCGTCACCGAGCCGCCCGGCCGGCTGAACTTGATGGCGTTATCGACCAGGTTGAGCAACATCTGTTCGAGGCGGCGCGGGTCGGCGTGGACGCTCACGTCCGGCGCGACCTCGTTGACGAGCGAGACGCCGCCCGCCGCGGCCTTGGCGGCCAGCGCGCTCAAACTCTCCTGCGCGAGCGCGTGGAGCCGCACGGCGCGCGCCTCCACGTTCGTCTGGCCCGACTCGATGGCCGACAGCTCCATGATGTCTTCGATCAGCGTGTGCATCCGCTCGGCGTTGCGGCGGATGATCGAGAGGAAGCGGACGGCCTCCTCGCGCTCGTCGAGTGCGCCGCTCTCTAACGTCTCGACGAAGGCGAGGATGGCGGTGAGCGGGGTGCGTAGCTCGTGCGAGACGTTGGTCAGGAACTCCTGGCGGATGCGCTCGAGCCGTTCGAGTTGCGTGATGTCGAAGAAGACGCCGATGGCGGCACGCCGCGCCGCGCCGCCGTCGAGTTTGAGCGGAGCGGCGCGCAGCTCAAGCACGCGCCGCTCGGCCCCGAGCAGTTCCACGTTGACCTGCTGCTCCCCGCCAAGTTCGAGCGCGGCGCGGTAGGCCCCGTGGACGGCCGGGTTGCGCGTGAGCACACTCAACGGCTGTCCCGGTAGCGCGGCGGAGTCTTTGCCGAACACGACGCCCGCGGCGTTATTCGCCGAGATCACGCGGAGCGAGTCGTCGAGGACAAGGACGCCTTCGCGCATCCCGTTCATCGTCGCCTCAAGCAACGCGCCGGCCCGGCCAGCATGCTGATCCGTCTCGGCGCTTTCACGCCGCGTCGTGCCGCGCGCGTCGTGCGAGGCGGGAGTGCCGCGCGCGGCGAACAGCCCGGCGAGCAGACCCGCCGACCCGGCGGCGAGCGCCCACGCGCCCACGCGCGGGCCGAAAACCGCACCGACCATGAGGGCGAGAAGCCCCACGCCGCACAGCGCGAGCAGGACTCTGGGGCGGGTGATCACCGGGTGGGTCTTACGACTCGGTCTGGCCCGCCGCCAGATCGGCGGGCCGTGTCGGGCAGCCGACGAAGCGGTAGCCGACGCCGACGACCGTCTCGATGCAGTCGCCGCACGCGCCGAGCTTCTGGCGGAGCCGCCGGATGTGCACGTCGAGCGTGCGCGTGTCGCCGTAGTACTCGTGCCCCCACACCTCGTCGAGTATCTGCTGGCGCGTCGCGACCCGGCCCGGCCGCCGGCCGAGCGCGGCGAGCAGCGCGAACTCTTTCCGCGTGAGCTTGATCTCTGTGCCCTCGCACGAGACGTGCATGTCGTCGAAAGTGATGCGCAGTTTCTCGTCTTCGTAGGCGGCGGCGGCCGTGTCGTCGGCGCGGCGGAGCACGGCGCGGACGCGCGCCACCAGCTCGCGCACCGAGAAGGGCTTCGTGATGTAGTCGTCCGCGCCGAGGTCGAGGCCGGCGACGCGCTCGGACTCGGAGCCGCGCGCCGTGAGGATGACGATCGGCGTGCGGCGCGTCTGGGGCTCGCGGCGCAGCCGCCGGCACAACTCCGTGCCCGACATGCCGGGCAGCATCAGGTCGAGCAAGATGAGCGCGGGCGGGTTCTTCTTGTCGAGGGCGGCGGTCAGCCCTTTCTCGCCGGTATCCGCCACAATAGCCGCGAAGCCTTCGCGCTCCAGGTTGTAGCGCAGGCTCTCGGCGATGTCGGGGTCGTCCTCGACGATCAAAACTGGCCTAGCCATAGTTTCGGGTTTGAGGTCCGGGGTCTCAGGTTCGCCCGCTTCTAACCTTCTAACGCCTCAGGATCGAGACCGTCCGTCAGTAGGTGTGCTTGATGAAGGCGGCCTCGGCCATGTAAACGGTCATCTCGCAGATGTCCGTGACGTAGTCGGCGACGCGTTCGAGGTGCTTGGCGACGAAGAGCAGGCGCGCGGCGCGCGGGGTCGTGGCCGGCTCCGAGACCATCAGTTGGATCAGGTCGTGGAAGAGCCGCTCGTAGAGCGCGTCGATCTCGTCGTCGCGGTCGATGGTCGAGCGGGCGGCGGCGGCGTCGCCGGAGGTGAAGGCGTCGAGCGCGGAGCGCAGCATGGCCGAGGCGATCTCGGCCATCTGGGGCAGGTCGAAGTACGACTTGAGCTCCGGCTCGTCGTTCAGATCGACGGCGACGCGCGCGATGTTGCAGGCGTGGTCGGCGATGCGCTCCAAGATCGGAGTGATCTTGGCGACCGAGATGACGAAGCGCAGGTCGCGCGCGGCGGGCTGCCTGAGCGCGAGCACATCCACGCAGAGACGGTCGATCTCGACTTCGAGCTGATCTATCGCGTCGTCGCCGGCGAGCACGGCGCGCGCGGCCCCGCTGTCGCGCTCGGTGAGCGAGTACATGGCCTTGCGCAACGCCGCCTCCGCCTCCCCGCCCAGCAGCAGCACGCGGTCGCGCAGCACGTCCAGCTCGTCGTCCAGTCGTCTGTGGTGATCCATTTTCAACCCATCCCCTTGCATAATTTAGCGCCGCGGCCGAGCGCCGCAACCGCTCACCCGAAGCGCCCCGTGATGTAGTCCTCGGTCAGCTTCTCATCCGGGTTGGTGAATATCTTCTCGGTGTTGTTCACTTCGACGAGCTTGCCGAGCCAGAAGAAGGCCGTCCGGTCGGAGACGCGCGCCGCCTGCTGCATGTTGTGCGTGACGATGACGATGGTGTACTGCTTCTTCAGTTCGACGATCAGCTCCTCGATCTTCTGCGTCGCGATGGGGTCCAGGGCCGAGGCCGGCTCGTCCATCAGCACGACTTCTGGCCGCACCGCGAGCGCGCGCGCGATGCAGAGGCGCTGCTGCTGACCGCCCGACAGTCCCAAGGCTGAAGACTTGAGTCGATCTTTGACCTCCGACCAGAGCGCGGCGTCCTGTAGGGCCTGCTCGACGCGGTCGTTGAGTTCCCCCTTACTGCCGGTGAGACGGTTGATCCGCAGCCCGTAGGCGACGTTGTCGAAGATCGACTTCGGGAACGGGTTCGACTTCTGGAAGACCATCCCGACCTTGCGGCGCAGCTCGACCACGTCCACCCCGGGCGCGTACACGTCCTCGCCGTCGATGAGTACCTCGCCCTCGGCCCGCGTGCCGGGGATGGTGTCGTTCATCCGGTTGAGCGTCCGCAGGAAGGTCGACTTGCCGCAGCCCGAAGGGCCGATGAACGCCATCACGACGCGCTCGGTGATGTCTATCTTGATGTCGTGGAGTGCCTGCGCGCGGCCGTAGAAGAAATTCAGAGCGCGCACGCTGATCTTGGTGCGGGCCGTCTCGTCGTGCTGGGGCTGCCCACCCTCGGCCGCCGGCGTTCGAACAGGAATCGGTGCGGTCGTCATAAAAGCTGTTAGCCGTTAGCTAAACCCTTCCTTGTGGTTCGTCCCGCCAGTCGTACCATGTCCGCTTACGACAAAAGATATAAGAGCATAGCAGTTAATAGCTAACAGCTACTTAGAACTTCTTCCTCGTCAGGAAGCGAACCGAGATGTTGATGACGAGGATGATCGTCATCAGGACGAGGGTGGCGGCCCACGCCTGCGCGTGCCACTCGTCATAAGGCGAGACGGCGTAGTTGAAGATCTGCACCGTCAGGCTGGCTATCGGCTGATCGAGGTAGACGTTGAAGAAGCGGCTGCCGAAGGCCGTGAACAGCAGCGGCGCGGTCTCGCCGGAGACGCGCGCCACGGCGAGCATCGCGCCCGTGGCGATGCCCGACGCCGCGGCCGGAAGCACGACGCCGGTCGTCACGCGCCACTGCGGCGCGCCCAGAGCGAGCGCGCCCTCGCGCAACGACGCGGGCACGAGCCGCAGCATCTCCTCGGTCGTGCGCGTCACGATTGGGATCATGATGACGGCCAGGGCGATGCCGCCGGCGTACGCCGAGAACTGCTTCATCGGGAGCACGATCAGCGTGTAGATGAAGACGCCGGTGACGATGGACGGGACGCCGGTCAGCGTGTCGGTGATGAAGCGCACCACGCCGGCGAAGCGGCCGCGGCCGAACTCCGACAAGTAAACGCCGGCCGCGATGCCGAGCGGCAGCCCGATGACCGAGGCGAGCGCGAGCAGGATCAGCGTGCCGACGATGGCGTTGCCGATGCCGCCGCCCTCGCCGACCGGCTTCGGCGTGTCGATCAAAAATTGCAGGCTGAGCGAGGAGAAGCCGCGCCAAGCGATGTAGCCGAGGATGAGGACTAGGATGGCGACGCCGAGGTAGGCGCACGCGGCCGTCAGCGTCGACATCACGGCGTTCGTGACGCGCCGCCCCGTGTGCTTCCTCTCACCAGTTGTCACAGCCGTTGACATCGCCGCTCCCGATTCGCGCGCGCCCGTCACGCGCGCGCCACGCCGCTCGTCCCGCGCGTCACGCTCCACACCAGCAGGCGGGCCGCGCCGTTGACGACGAAGGTCACGAGAAATAGCACCAGCCCCAGCTCGACGAGCGCGCTCAGGTAAAGATCGCCCGTCGCCTCCGTGAACTCGTTGGCGATGACGGAGGCGATGGTGTACGAAGGGTCGAAGAGCGACGCGCTGATTTCGGGCCGGTTGCCGATCACCATCGTCACGGCCATCGTCTCGCCGAGCGCGCGCCCGAGGCCGAGGATGATCGCGCCGGCGATGCCGGGCGCGCCGTTAGCCAGCACGATCCGCGTCGTCTCCCACTTCGTCGCGCCCAGCGCCAGCGCGGCCTCGCGCTGCGTGACGGGGACGGCCGCGAGCACGTCGCGCACGACGGCCGTGATGATGGGCGTGACCATGATGGCGAGGATGACGCCGCCCGTGAACAAGCCGATCCCCGTCACCGTCCCCTTGAAGAACGGCAGCCAGCCGAGCCAGCTCTGAATGGGCGGCCCGATGTGCTCGCGCAGGAAGGGCGCGAGCACGAAGATACCCCACAGCCCGTAGACGACCGACGGGATCGCCGCCAGCAGCTCGATCAAAAACGTCAGCGGCCGCGAGAGCCTGCGCGGGGCCTGCTCGACGAGATAGACGGCGATGCCGAGCGAGAGCGGGACGGCGAGCACGAGCGCGAGCAGCGACGAGACGACCGTGCCGTAGACGAACGGGAGCGCGCCGAACTCGCCGCGGATTGGGTCCCACGTGCGCCGGGTCAAAAACGAGAAGCCGAATTCGCGGAGCGAGAGCCGCGCGTTCGAGCCGATCTCGAAGAACATCGCGGCGACGATGACGACGATGAGCAGCGCGCAGCAGAAGAGCACGCCGCGGAAGACGGCGTCGCCGAAGTTGCCGGTCGGCGAGAGCGCGCGCCGCCAGTCCCACGCGCGGAAACGCGCTCCGTATTCGGCGGCCGGGGTCGGTGGCAGTGGCGCGGGGTTAGACATAAGAGTCTGGAGTTCGGAGTCTCAGAGTCTAGAGTCAGAAGCCAAGTCTGGAGTCAGAAGCCAGAGACTTTATGCCTTTGACTCCAGACCCCAGACTCTCGGACTCTCTAGACTTATTGCCTGAGCGGCTTGCCGCCCGACGTGATCGAGCTGATCTGCGCCTCGGCGCGTTTGACGATGTCGGGCGGCAGCGGCGCGTACTGCAAGCCGTGGGCGAAGCTCTCGCCCTCGTGGATGCCCCACCAGAGGAAGTCCACGAGCGCCTTGCCCTTGGCCGCGTCCTTCTGATCCTTGTAGGCGAGGATGTAGGTGTAGCTGGAGATCGGGTAGGCGCTCGCGCCGCCCGCGTTGGTAATGGAGACGCGCAGGTCGGCGGGCGTCGTCGGCAGACTCTCGGCGGCCGCGGCCGTCACGGCGTCGAGCGACGGCTCGACGAAGTTGCCGGAGGCGTTCTTGACGAGCGCGACGGGCAGCTTGTTCTGCACGGCGTAGGCCAGCTCGACGTAGCCGATCGTGTTCGGCGTCTGCTTGACCTGACCCGTCACGCCCTCGTTGCCCTTGCCGCCGAGTCCGACGGGCCAGTTGGGCGACGTGCCCGAGCCGACCTTCTCTTTCCACTCCGGGCTGACCTTCGAGAGGTAGTCGGTGAAGACGGCGGACGTGCCGCTGCCGTCCGAGCGGTGGACGACCGTGATGTCGGCGGCGGGCAGCGCCGCGCCGGTGTTGTCGGCCTTGATGCGCGCGTCGTCCCAGCGTTTGATCTTGCCGAGGTAGATGTCGGCGATCACGTCGGGCGAGAAGCGCAAGGGCTGCGAGACGCCCTGCAGGTTGTAGGTGATGACGACAGCGCCGAGCACGGTCGGGATGTGGAGCAGCTCGCCCGGCGCGCTCTTCAAGTCCTCGTCCTTCATCGGGGAGTCGGTCGCGCCGAAGTCTATGGTCTGATCCTTGATCTGCTTGATGCCGCCGCCCGAGCCGATTGATTGATAGTCGATGCGCACCTGCGGGTTGGTCTTGCCGTACTCGCTCAGCCACTTCTGGTAGAGCGGGTTCGGGAAGGTCGCGCCCGCGCCTTGCAGCCGCACCGTACCGCCCGCAGGCCCTCCAGCCCCGCCCGGCCCGCCGCCGGGGCTACAGCCGAATGTCAGAGCCATGAGGGAAACGAGGAGCAGGGCGGTCGCGGCGCGCAGGGCACTTATTGAATTTTTCAAGGGAGTTGCACCCCTCCGTTCAGAGTTTGAAAAGCTCAGATTATACGGCGCGTGTTAAATCCGGCTGAACTTCGCCCTAAATGTGTGTTAACAACGGCGGCGGATGTTTCAGGCGGACTTGCGCTCGTCGGCCGCGGCGGCGTCGTCGGGCAGGAGCCGGTAGCCGACGTTGACCATCGCCTCGATGCGAAAGCCGTAGGGGGCGAGCTTGTTGCGCAGGCGGTAGATGTGAACGTGCAGGCTCTCGGCGTTGTAGGGCTTGCTGCCGCCCCAAGCGTAGCGCCACAAGTCCTCCGCCTTCACGATCCGCGCCGCGTTGCGGACGAGCCGCGAGAGCAGCAGGAATTCCATGCGGGGGAACTTGAGCAACTGGCCGTCGCAGGCGGCGTAGAAATTATCGTGCTCGACGCGCAGGCGGCCGTCGTCGTAAATGTCCGCGCCCTCTGCCACCGTTTCCCGCTCCGTCAAGCCCACTGAACCGAGTTCAGCACTCATCGGTTTCCCCTCGCCGCGGGCCGGCCCGCGGGCGCGGGCGGCGCGCTGGCCGACGGCCTAGAACTTCAGCTTCGCGCCGAACTGCATGACGCGCGGGCCGCCGACCGTGTTCGTTATCTTGTTGAAGTCGGTCAGATCCTGCAAGTCGTTCGACGGGTTCGCGAAGTTGACGTTGTTGAAGAGGTTGAAGATGTCCCAGCGCAACTCCAGCCCGACCCGCTCGGTCAGGGCCGTGGTCTTCGCGAGGCCGAGGTCGAAACGCTTCTGGTTGGGGCCGCGCAGGACGTTGCGGCCGAGGTTGCCGTACGCGCCGAGCGGCGAGCAGAGCGCGTCGGGGTTGAAGTACGCTTCGGTCGGATCGGGGCCTTGCTGCCGGAGTTGTTCGAGCGTGCCGCAGAGGTTGGGCCGCCCGAAGCCGGGGCGGAACAGGCCGCCGGAGCCGAGCCGGACCGTGGACAGGTTCGCGACCGTCTGCGACTCCGGCTCGGCCGCGAAGATCGAGAACGGGGTGCCCGACTGCGCCTGCGCGAAGCCGGAGACCTGCCAGCCGCGGGCGAAGCGCGAGTTCGAGCCGAAGGTCGGCACGTCGTAGACGAAGCTCACGCTGAAGCGGTGCGGGCGGTCGAAGTCCGACAGGGCCCGGTTGCTCCCCACGTCGTTCGAGTCGTTCTGGAGGATGAACCCGGTGTTGGGCACGTCGGGCTTGCCGCCGCCGGCCGTCGAACCGGGGTCGGACGAGCTGGTGTCGATGGATTTGGAGAAGGTGTAGGAGGCGTTGAACTGCAACCCGCGCGTGAGCCGCTGCGTCAGGTTGAACTGCGCGCCGTGGTAGACGGAGTTGCCGTCGGACTGCAAAAGCAGCGCCTCGGGGATGTTGAAGCCGAGGAGCGCGCCGCGCGCCTCGAAGCCGATGATCGATCCGTTCGGATCGCTCAGGTTGAAATCCACGGGGTTGCCGGTCACGGTGTTGCGGAAGCCGAAGGCGATCCCCTGGCCGCGCTCGCGCTGCGACCCCGCTGTGCGGAGCGGCCCGCGCAGGGCGGCGGGGTTGCCGCGCTGCGCCGCGACGTACGCCTGGTTGAAGCGCGCGAAGATGTAGTCGGGCGTGGAGGGATCATTCAGATCGAAGACGCGGTTGAGCGCCTTCGCCTGCAGGAGCTTCGTCCCCTTCGTGCCGACGTAGCGCGCCTCGACGAGCAGGTTATTCGACAGCTCGTACTGCACGCCGAGGTTCCACTGCTGGATGTAGGGCGTGCGCAGGTTCCGGTCGACGGCGCGGAACTCGAACGTCTCGGCGATGTTGCCGAGCGAAGGCTGGCCCGTCGCCAGATCGACCGGGTTGAGGGCGTTGTTGGCGTCGCGCGTCACGCCCGTGTTGTCGCGGATCACGTAGGTGACGACGCCCCCCGTCGAGACGAGCTGGATGCGGTTCGGCAGGAAGTTGTTGAGGCCCAGCTCCGGGTTCTGCTGCGAGAAGGCCGTCCCGAGGTTGATCTGGCGCGAGGGGGCGGTGACCTCGATCTCGCGCAGGTACGGGTAGTTCGAGAAGACCGTGTTGATGAAGGCGGCCGAGGGGCGGTCGAAGAAGACGCCGTAGCCGCCGCGCACCACCATCCGGTTCGATTCCAGCGGCGAGTAGGCGAAGCCGAAGCGCGGCCCGAAGTTGTTGCGGTCGGGGTTGATCGTCGAGTTGTTCGAGGCGCGGGCCGTGACGGCGAGCGCGGAGTCTAAGGCCGCGAAGCCGGTCGCCTGCGCGTTGGCCGGGACGACGAAGCCGGAGAGCGGGTTCTCCGTGCTGGTCAGCAACGCCGGGTCGAAGTTGCCGAACTGGCCGTTCTCCTCCTCGGGCGTGCCGAAGAACTCGTAGCGGAGGCCGAGGTTGAGGGTCAGCTTGCGGTTGAACTTCCAGTCGTCGGAGACGAAGCCGGAGAGGTCGTAGAAGCGGAAAGATTTGTCCGTGATGCCGAACTGGGTGTCGGCCTCGGTCGCGCGGCCGGCGAGGAGCTGCGTGAAGTTGTCGAACTTCTCGAACTCGGTCGCCTGCTCCTCCGGCAGGTTGGTGTCGAACTTGAACCGCTTGTACTCGCCGCCGAACTTGAAGGTGTGCGCGCCGCGGATGTAGGTCACGTTGTCGGAGAAGCTGTAGGTGTCCTGCCGGCGCTTGTTGAACGAGTCGTTCGGGCCGCCGAAGGAGAAGTTGGCGATGTTGTTGCGGCCGATGAACTGGCCCAGCCGCCTCGTGGCCGTCGTGTCGTCGAAGAAGAGCGCGGGGTTCGGGATGCCGACCGACTCGCTCGTGATCGCGGCGAAGTCGTCGCGCAGGCGGCGCGTGTTGTTGAGCGTGAAGTAGCCGAAGCGGGCCTCGTTAATCAGCACGGGGCTGAAGACGTGAATGTCGGAGACGGCGAGCGTGCGGTTGCGGTCGTCGCGCACGAGGCCGGCGGGCGACGCCTGGCTGTTGGGCGCGTTGAAGGGATCGAAGCCGGGGAAGTTCGAGAAGAAGAAGGTGCCGGAGAGCGTGTTGGCCGCCGAGAGTCGGCCGTCGAGCTTAACGGTGAACTGATCCTGCTCGAACTCGGCCGGGAAGACGTTGCGCTGGCGCACCAGGGGGTTGCCGCCGAAGAGCGTCGTGTTGGTCGTGCCCGCCACCGTCTGATCCGCGATGGTGGACGCGATACCGCCGCGCGGGGCCGGGATCAGGAAGTCGCCCGTGATCGGGTTGATCAAGTTCAGCAGGTTCAGCGCGACGGGCGAGATCTGCGCCGGCGTCAGGCAGAAGCCGGAGACGGGCGTGTTGGCCGCGTTGCGCACGCAGGGGTTCAGCGAGCTGAAGGCCGAGACGACGTTCTCGGCCGTGCGCGCGCCCGTGATGAGCCGGAGCGCGGCGGGCAGCACGGTCTGGCTGCTGGCAGTCGGCACGAAGCCGGTGCTCGCGGTCGTGCGCTGGTAGCCGCCGAAGAAGAACCACTTCTCACGGACTACGGGGCCGCCGACGGTGAAGCCGCCTTCGAGGCGGCGCGCGCGCGGGCGCTCGATGCCGTCGCGGTTGTAGAAGAAGTCGTTGGCGTTGAACCGCTCGTTCTGGGCGAAAATGTAACCCGTGCCGTGGAGGTCGTTCGTGCCGCTCTTGGTGATGAGCTGGAAGTTGCCGCCGCCGGAGCGCCCGGTGGAGGCATCGTAGAGTGAGGTCTGGAGCTTGACCTCGGAGAGCGTCTCGGGCGCGGGCGCGATGTTGTCGTTGAGCGACCCCTCGTTGTTGGTGATGTTGGTGGCGTCGATGCCGTTGAAGAAGAGGCTCGTCGAAGTCGTGCGCGTGCCGTTGACCGAAGGGCTCTGGTTGCCGTTGCCGTTCGTCAGGACGGGCGAGAGCTCGGCGCTCACGCCGGCCTCGGACGAGAGCAGCTGCGTGAAGCTGCGCGTCGAGGTCGGCACCGAGACCAGCTCCTCGGAACTAACTTGGCGGAAGGTGGTGGCCGTCTCCGGCGTGACGAGCGTGGCCTGATCCGTCACCGTCACGGTCTCGCCTTCGAGGCCGCCGACTTCGAGCCGGTCGTCGAGCGTGCGCGGGACGGCGGCCTCGACCTGCACGTTCGGCCTGACCTGACGCTTGAAGCCGGTCAGCTCGTACGTCACCTCGTAGTTGCCGACCGGGAGCGCCGGCATCGTCCAACGCCCCTCGCTGTCACTGACTACGGTGCGGGACTGCGCGGTGTCAACGTTACGCGCGACGACGCTGACGCCGGGCAGCACCGCCCCGTTGGCGTCCTGCGTCGTCCCCGAAAGGCTGCCCGTCGCGCCCGACTGTGCTGTCGCGGGCAGCGAGACGAGCAGAAGGGTCGCGGCCGCGAGGGCGAGACGGACGAAGGTTCTGTGAGCGGACATAACAATCTCCTGTTTGAAAATTTTGGCAGTGGTTAGAGTAGTGCGTACACGCCGGGCGTGCGACGAGTGCCCCGGATCGAATTCTGCTGTTGTACCGTTGGCTGGCCGCGAGGCGTGTGGACTTACAAGTGGGGAAGGTAGCGCGCGGGGATTAAGGCTGTGTGAAGCGCGCCTTAAATGTTCGTTAACTCGGGGCGCGGGAGACGTCTGCTGTTAACGGGAGGTTACGCCGATGAGGACGCTCGCCCGCCCGCCGAGTTAACTTTAGAACGCGGTGAAAAAAGCGGGGCGCGCTCGCGACTGGGAGAAGCGAGCGCGCCCCTTGTCCGCAACATGGGTGGATTAACCGGCGGGGTGACGACAATCTAGCCGGCGAAAGCTAACTCGCGGTTAACGGCGCTTTAATTCCCGGTTAAAGATCGCGGCGGGCGCGGCTGTGAGATTGGCCGCGACTCCGGCTGCGCGCGGTTGCGCCGGTGCGCTGGCCACGTTAGCGCGCGGCGCGGTCGAGTCCGCCGACGAGGCCCGCGTCCCAGACGAGCCAGTAGCGTTTAGTCCGGCGCTCCGCGCGCCGCTCGAAGGCGAGGCGGACGAAGCGCGACTTGAATTTGCCGTGCCACGTGCCCGGCAGCGGCGTGAAGAAGTACTCGGCCCTCTCGGCCAGCCCACACTCGCGGCGCATCAAGTTGATCAGTTCCTCACACTCGCCGGCCTCGTCCGGATCATCCGAGTCTGCGGAATCGTGGACGGCGTGCGCTACCTCGTGGAGCACGGCCCACCCGGCGTTGAAGGCCGCGCGCGCCGCCTCGTCACCCATCACGTGAGAGAAGTCTTTGAAATCGACCTGCAAGACGTGGGCTGCGGGGCGGCCCGCCGCGCCATTCTTCCACCGGCCTTCGAGGATGCGACAGAAGGCCACATCCGCCCGCCCGCTCGCGTCTTCGATGACGATTAAATCATTGCCCTCCCGCGCCGACGCGAGCAGCGCGCGCGCCGACGCCGAGCCGCCCCGCGGCTCGCCGTCTCCGAAGCGCAAGGCCCCTTCGTCGTCGAAGCGCAGGCCCGCCCAGCCGGTGATGGCGCGCAGTTGGGCGGCGAGTTCGAGCCGCCGCGCCTCGGCGAGTTCCGTCCGGCAGACGATCTTCGGGGTCGCGTCCCCGCCGCCGGCGGGCCGGCCGGTGGCGGCGCAAACTAACAGGCAGGCGAGACACAAGACCGCGCGGCACTCGGCCTTGCTGATAGCTCTGCGCATGATCTATCCCCCTTCCCGGCCGACCTCGCGCTCGTCGCACGGTCGGGCGCGACGGCGCGTGGCGACGAAGCGGCGTTGGAGCCATGTTACCAGACTGTTAACGGATTGTGTATGGAATGTTAAATGCGCCCGCACGGCGCGGAGGTGGGCAAACTAGGGCCGATTCACGCAACTTGAAATTAAGGCCGGAAACGTGCGGATCGCGGGCGGGGGCCTAAGAAGAATCTTCGTGAAGCGAAATCCCGTGAACGGCGGGCAGACGAAAAGTGACCAGCTTAACACCCCGTTAACACGCATCAGCTACCATCATGCACTTCAAACGGAAGTGCTCTCTCCCCGAGGCTGTTAACAGAGAAACCGACCTACCATGTCTATAGCCAACGAATTGAGTAGCGACGTAGCCGCCGCCGTGCTCGCGTCCAAGAAGGGTGAATCTCGACCAGAGGCGGGCGAACTCGCCGAAGTGGTGATGGAGGTTCACTCGACGCTGCGCCGCCTGACGGCCGAAGCCCGTCGAGACAACAGCGCCCGGGCCGCATCGCCTGATGCGGCGGCCGCGGCGGGGGGCGTCGGTTCGGGCGGTCAATGACGCCATCCTTCGTTAACCTTATCCTCGGCCACGCGCGAGGTCTTTCGGCCTCGTGAATCAGTCGAGTTGGCACGCGCTTGCTCGCGCCCTGCCACACTTCTCCGCTGACAACGCAACGCACGCCGGCACGACTGTCCGCGTCCGCCCCGCCTCCCCATTCCTCAGTTCCGGCAACTCTAACAATCCGGGGTCGTGCCCGATCATCGGCGCGGCCTCTGCCCGCGCGGGCGTCCGCGTCATCGCTTCGAGCGGGCGAGACGCTCCGACGTAGTTCGCTCTACTTCCTGATTGCCGGGGCAATTTACACCCGCGTAACAGGTCGCCCGTACAATCCGCCACCAGCCGCACCGGCACCACGTGGGTCGAAGACGAGTTGACGCGCCAGCATTCCGAAGGATTCGGCCGCGACGTTAAATCATGAGACTCGCCGCCATAGACATCGGGTCGAATTCCATCAAGCTGGCGGTCGTGGACGCGGCGGCCAGCGACTCGTTCGCCGTCATCGCGCGCGAGAAAGAGACGGTCAGGCTCGGCCGCGAGACGCTGCGTAAAGAGTTCCTTTCGCCGGAGGCGACGGCGCGCGCCGCCGAGTGCGTCAAACGATTCCGCTCCATCGCCGAGGCCCGCGGGGCCGAGCGCGTCGTCGCCGTCGCCACGGCGTCGGTGCGCGAGGCGAGGAACGCCGCCGACTTTCTCGACGAGGTCGAGCGACGTACGGGGGTGCGCGTCGAAGTCCTGTCGGGGATCGAGGAGGCGCGCCTCATCGGTGTGGCGGCGGCCCACGGCTGCGGCTCTCCCGGTCAGGCGCACCTCAACATCGACATCGGCGGCGGCTCGACCGAAATCTCGCTGGTGCGCGGCGGCGCGCCGGCACGGCTCTTCTCGGTGAAGCTCGGCGCGGTCGGCCTGGCCGAGCGTTACCTCGCGTCCGACCCGCCGAAACCGAAGGAGTTGCGCGCGCTGCGCGCGGAGATAAGCGCGGCCCTCGAACGCCCGTCGCGCGAGATGGGCGGAGCGTGTTGGCAGCGCGCGACCGGCACGTCGGGGACGATCATCGCCGTCGGCGAGGCGCTGCGCGCGCAGGACGCGAAGGCCAGAGCACAGGGAGCTCAACCGGCCGGCGCCGGCATCGTCCTCGGCCGCCTGCAACAGTTCAACGAGCGCATGGCCGCGATGAGGGTGGACGAGCGTTGTGCGGTGCGCGGCATCAGCGCGCAGCGCGCCGAGATCGTTGTCGCGGGCGGGCAGATCCTCGAAGGAGCGATGCGCGCACTCTCCGTCAACCACCTGCGCACCTGCGACTGGTCACTGCGCGAGGGCGTCATCATCGACTCGCTGCGCGAGTTCGAGGCCGAGTCGAAGCCCCCCGTGCCCGACGACGCCGATCCGCGTCTGCGCGGCGTGCACGCCGTCGGCCGCCGCTACGGCTACGAGGCGGAGCACGCGCACCAGGTCGCCCGCTTCGCCGAGACGATCTTCGACGAGCTGGCCCCGTCGGCGGGACTCACGCGCCACCACCGCACGCTGCTCTCGGCCGCCGCGTTGCTCCACGACATCGGCTACCACATCGCGCACGACGGGCACCACAAGCACGCGCTCTACCTGATCAAGCACTCCGAGCTGACCGGATTCTCAGAGGCCGAGCGCGACGTGATCGCCAACGTCGCGCGCTACCACCGCGGCATGCCGCCGAAGGAGAAGCACGAGACTTTCGCGTCGCTCAACCAGGCTGACCGGGAGACCGTCCGCCGGCTCGCCGCGATCCTGCGCGTGGCCGACGCGCTCGACCGCAGCCACGACGGGCGCGTGAGTGATCTGAGCTGCACGCTCGACGGGCGGACGGTTCGCCTCACACTGACGAGCGAAGACGACTGCGAGAGGGAGATGGCCGCGGCGGAGAGCAAAAGCGATCTGTTCGAGGAGGTCTTCGGAAGCGGGCTGGCGCTGAGTAGGCAAAGCGGTGACGCGCGCCTTGTGGGGTCGGAGCGACGGCTACAGCTCGTAGCGAGTCGCCGCTAAGACGCGGGAGTCGTCGTTAAGGTCGAGGGCGGCGGCCGGGAAACAGAATGTTAATTTGCCGGTCATCCCGACTTAACACGCCGCCTGTAGAGTCTGCTGGGAGCCGCCGACGGTGCGCCGCCTGACAACTCGACTCGGCGACGCCTCGGGCTGCCCGACGCGCGCGAAGACCGTAACTGTTTACGACTCTCCGGCCCGATGATCGTGCATGTGGAGACCCATACTCATCGTCGAAGACGATCCTGACCTGGCCGAGGGCCTGCGCTACAACCTGGAGCGCGAGCAGCTTCGGACGCGCGTCGCCCGCGACGGCGAGCAGGCGCTCAGGGCCGCGCTCGACACGCGCCATCCGCCCGCGCTCATCCTGCTCGACTTGATGCTGCCCGGCATGTCGGGCACGGAGTTGTGCCGGCGGCTGCGCCGCGAGCCGCAGACGCGCCGCACGCCGATCATCATGGTCACGGCCCGCACGTCGGAGACGGACGTGGCGACGGGGCTCGACCTCGGCGCGGACGACTACATCACGAAGCCCTTCTCGGTGCGCGAGCTGGTGGCGCGCGTCCGCGCCGTGCTCCGCCGCGCCGACGCGGGCATGAGGAAGTACGAGGACGCGCAACTGTCGGTGGACTTCGACCGGATGAGCGTGACCTGCGGCGGCGACGCCGTGAGGCTCACGCGCAAGGAGTACGGGCTGCTCGTCGCCCTCCTCGAAAGCACCGGGCGTGTCGTGACGAGGCAGCACCTGCTTGACGCGGTCTGGGGGTATCAGCACTACGGCGACACGCGCACGCTCGACGTGCACGTCCGGCGGCTCCGCCAGAACCTCGGACCCTGCGGCGGCCGGATCGAGACCGTGATCGGCGTCGGCTACCGCTTTGTGCCTTGTGATCCGCGTGAAGACGGCCCCGGAGACACGCCGCCTGAGTCTCTAGTCTCCGAATCGTTTATTACGTGAGGCGCGGCGTTAGGCCGTCGGGGTACGCTCCGCCTGCTTACCTTTCGAACTCTTCGCGGCCTTCTTGTCACTAATCTCGGCCCTCTTCCTCCCCTTCGGGCTGCGCTTGCCCTTACCTTTCTCTTTGTCCCCGACGGCGGCCTTGGTGATGACGGCCGTAACAAGCGCGGTGGCCGCGCCCAACGCGGCCTCCGAGCCGTGCCGCTTCACCAGCTTGCGCAACTGCTTCCCGATCCTCTTTTTCGTCTTGCGTTTGATGATGGTCATGGCAACAGGTTCCTCTTTCAGAAGTCAGCTTGCCGCCCCCGACTAGAAATCGGCGTTCATTCAGTCACGGGGATGGCGCGGAAATAGATCAGACATTCTAATCGAGTCGGCGCGCTTAGCCCATACATTCATTGCCCGCCGACCCCTTCGGGCGGGACGCTGCGTTAAGTTTCACCTCGAATTAAGGGTGCGTTTATCTCGACTTCACCTCGCCCGCCTCCGGGGCTGAGGGGAACAAACGGTGAAGGTGCGCGATCAGAGCAGCGCATGGGCAACGTCATCGTTCCCTCTTTCGCGCGCGTGCGCCGCGACTTCTGAGTATTGCCCCGCGGAGCGGCGCACGTCGGGAAGCGTGTAGGGAGTTACGAGATATTTTCTAATCCCAGTTGTTAGTTACCGAAGCTGACGTAGCCGGCGTTAGAATCAGATGGGCCTGTACGGGGCGCGGGCAGACGGGCGTGTTGAACTTTGAAGAGGAGAAGTCGCGATGATCCTGATTACCGGGGCTACGGGGACGGTGGGTGGCGAAGTCGTCAAACGACTTTCCGCGTAGGGCGTGGGCATGCGAGCCGTCACGCGCGACCTCCGGAGAGCGGAACTGAATCGCCTCCCGCACGTGCAGCTTGTCCAAGGCGACTTGGACGACCCGGAAACAATTCGCGCGGCTTGCGAAGGCGTGGACCGGGCTTTCCTGCTGACGAACTCGACCGAGCGCGCCGAACAGCAACAGATCGCCTTCACGCGCGTGGCTCAAGAGTGCGGAGTGCGTCACGTTGTGAAGCTGTCGCAGTTGCACGCCGACGCGAGTTCGCCGGAGCGGTTCCTCCGCTACCACGGCGTAGTCGAAGCGGCCATCCGGGAGTCCGGCCTCACGTACACGTTCCTGCGCCCTAACCTCTACATGCAGGGCCTGCTGAACTTCCATGAGAGCATCCGGCAGCAGAGCGCCTTCTTCGCCGCGGCAGGCGAGTCGCGCATCAGCGCGGTGGACGTCCGCGACCTGGCTGACGTGGCAGCCGACCGCTGACGACCTCGCGGCACGACAACAAGAGCTACGCGCTCACCGGCCCGGAGGCCCTGACCTTTGCCAAGATGGCGCACCGTCTGTCTGAGGCCGTCGGACGCACTATCACATTCGTCGATGTGCCGTCCGAGGCGATGCGGGCGGCGCTGGCGGGGCTGGGCTTTCCGGCGTGGCAGGCGGACGGGTTGGTCGAAGAGTTCGCGATCTACCGCCGGGGCGAGGCCGCCGGAGTCGAATCGGGCGTGCAGGAAGCACTGTGCCGGTCGCCCCGTTCGTTCGATGACTTCGCGCGTGACTATGCCCAGTCGTTCGCCTGAGGACGGAAGTAAGGACGTACGAAATCAACAAAACCACGCAGGGCACCTTCTTGGTGCCGGTCGCCGGGGTGAGGACAGTGACCGGATTAAGAGACTCATTATCACAAGACATAAAGTGAGCAGCCTCAACGGAGGGCCATCCTGTGGAAAGATAACCCCCGCATCAGCGACTGTGTACCTTCAACTGGTCCGAGCTGCCGTGCGAGGCCATAGTGTGTATGCAGTAGTTAGAGCCAGCTAGCATACATAAGGATGCACTTTCGTCTCCTTCGTGAACCCATAGACTCAACGATTAAAGAGTGAAGAACACTCTCGAATTTTGATGTTTTTGAAGCTGCTTGGTGGGCAGATGAGTGCGGCGTGAACCGACGTCCTTCATGCCCCTCTACCGGGCTTGGCATTTAGCTCAGCGGAGTCCGGCGCGGCGCGGGCACTCAGGAAGCGGGGTCGTCCGGTTGAACGGCTCACCACGGCAGTGGCTCGCCGTCGCGGAAGAAGCCGCCGGTCGGCCCTGAGTCGGGCAGCGTCGCCGCCCACACGACACTCGCCGCGCCCTCTTCGACAGTGCGCGGCGCGTCACGCCCGCCCATCTCGGTCGCCACCCAGCCGGGGCACACCGAATTGACGAGGATGCGCTCAGCGCGCAACTCGTCGGCGAGCTTCCTTGTCAGCACGTTGAGGGCAGCTTTCGAGACACTGTAGGCCGGTGTCCCTCCGCCCATGCCCGCCAGAGACCCTGACTCGCTCGACACGTTCACAATGCGCCCGCTACCGCTTCGGCGCAGCAGAGGCAGAAAAGTTTGCGCCACGCGCCACGGGCCCAAAGTGTTGGTCTCGAAGGCTTCGCGCACTACTTTCATGTCCGCGCCGACGGCGTGCTGCCACGAGTCGTAAAGGATGCCCGCATTGTTCACCAATACGTCGAGCTTGCTGTACCTTTCTTCGATCCACCGCTTGACAGTGACGATGCTCTCCTGTTCTGTCACATCTAACTGTAAGGGGATAATCTTAAGCCCCTCTCCGGATAATGACGCTGCGGCCCGCTCCCCTTTCTCAGCGTCGCGGGAGCCGAGAAGGGTCGTGAAGCCGAGGCGCGCGAGCTGGCGCACCACTTCGAGTCCGATACCTCTATTCGCCCCCGTGACGAGCGCGATTTTTCCGACTTGGTCTTCCATCACGCCCTCTATGATCAGCGGCGACCGGTTTTAACCTTAAAGCGCCTCTGTCAACTACCGGCGACCTTTGTTTTGACCGCCTCTTCGGCCAGCTTGGGCAGATCATTATTACCGTCGACGAGCGTGGCCGTCAGTTTCATCCGGTCGACGCGCCAGCCGTGCTTCGTTTTCAACAGGCGGTGCTCGTAGAACCCGACGACCGTCCAGACGTTCTCGCCCGATTCGTTAGGCAGATGGTGAACGGCGTTAACGTAAGAGAAGCAGTCGGCTTCGTTGTCCCTGACCGTGACCCTGTGGTTCGTGATCGTGTGCTGCGTCATCCGGAAGCCGGGCAGAAGACCTTTCCACCGTTCGACTATTTCCGGAGCCTTCAGCCTTTCCACCTGCTGGCCCATTGAAGAATAGTCGAGCAGCACCTCGTCGGCGAACGCGCTTTCGACGCCGTCCCAGTTCCGCCTGTCGGCTTCGACGCCGATGCTGTTCACGACATTAACTATCTCGCGCTCGTCCAGCAATAGTTGCAGCTTCTCGCTCATCTTCCCGTTCCCCGCAATCTCGACGTTAAAAAGTCGCAGACATTATTTGCGTCCGGAGCTTTGCGAAGATGCTCGACCCCGCGCACCCTTAGTTTTAGCGGAGGTGCTGCTCGAACCACCCGTCAATGCTTTCGACTGCTTTGTCTATGACGGCCGGGTCGTCGTAATACTGAAAGTGTTGATTCGGATTCTCCCAGAGCAGTTTCTTGTCAGCGCCCGGTACAAGTTCGAAGTGCCGACGGGCGACCGCGGGCAGAAAACATTCGTCGCTGTGGATCATCAGGTAAGGCTTCCGCAGTCGTTCGGCGGCGGTGCGAGACTCATAAGAGAGTAGGTCGGCGTCGCTCATCACGGCGTAGCGGTTCTCCCAGACGCCGCGCTCGGCCCACTTGTGATACCAGTCCCACACCATCTTGCCCGGCATCCCCACGTCGGTGCGCTCGGGGTCGACAGCCGGAACGTATTCGACCTCGCCCGACGTCTCGTACTTCGCCTTCGCCCGCTCGCCACGTGTGAGCCGTATGGCGAGTTCCTCTTCCTTCAACCATTCGACGTCGCCCTCGCGGTCGCGGTACTGGCCGGCGACCGTCGCCAGCACCCTGATCCGTTCGTCATCGGCGGCGGCGCGGATCATCTCGGAGCTGCCCTGGCAGATGGCCAGCGCCGCGATGCGACCGGCGTCCACTTCCGGAAGAGTCGTTAAGTAGTCCACCGCCGCGCGCGCATCGGCAACCTTCGCGCGCGGGTTCTCCCAGCGGCGCGGCTCCCCGGCGCTCTCCCCGTGGTAGCGCGGGTCGAATGCCAGCGCGACATACCCGCGCTCGGCCAGACGCTTAGCGTATTCGGTCGGGGCCTGCTCTTTGACGAAAGTCATCGGCCCGAGTATGGGTAGCGCCGGGGCCGTCCCCGATAAGCCTTCCGGTATATACAAGTCGGCGACGATTTTCGTCCCGTCGCTCTTGAATGAAACTTTTCTCATAAACCCTCCTGTGTATTGAAGCGAAAACTATGGGGCCGCTAAGCGGTCAGCATCCCGCCCGTCACGTCTAAGTCCATCCCGGCGACAGACGAGGCGTCGTCGCTGCCCAGGAACATGACGGCGCGCGCCATCTCCTCCACGGTGTTGATACGCCGGATGGGGATCGTCTTGGCGAGTTCCTCGGCGGTCGTCTTGAATCCCACGAGCGCGCGCCGCAGCATCGGCGTGTCCACCGCGCCGGGGCTGATTGAGTTGATGCGGATGTTCTGCGGAACGTATTCGAGCGCCGCGCATTTGGTCAGCCCCCGGATGGCGTGCTTGCTGGCGCTGTAGGGCGAGATGAGCGCGTAGCCGTCGTGCGCCGACACCGAGGCGTTGTTGACGATCACGCCCCCGCCCTGCCTGAGCATCACGGGTATTTCGTACTTCATCGAGAGGAAGACCCCGGCGGCGTTCGTCTGCATCACGTTCATGAAGTTGTCGAGCGTCTGCTCGGCCAGGTTGGACGCGACCGCCTCGACGCCGGCGTTGTTGAAGGCTATGTCGATGCGCCCGTACCTGCGGACGCAACCCTCGATCAAGTTCTTAACGTCCTCCTCCCGGCGCACATCAGCCTTCTGGTAAGTCGCCTCGCCGTTGAAGCTCTTGATTTTGGCCTCGACCTGTCTGCCCAGATTCTCGCGACGGCCGCAGAAGAAGACGCGCGCCCCTTCGCGCGCGAAGGCGTAGGCCGTCCCCTCGCCGATGCCGGAGGTCGCCCCGGTGATGAGTACGACCTTGCCTTTGAACCTGCCGTTCGGGTTGGCGTTGCCGGTTGCGGGCTCGACCGGGCGCAGGCTCTGCGCGGACGCGTTTCCGCCGGCGCTCGCCGCCAGCGCGGCCAGCCCGACCGCCCCGAGCATCTCACGCCGTGAGACCGTTTGAACCCCGCCCGCCCTCTCGCCGCCATCCTTTAATTGGTCATCCGTAGTTTCGCTCACAACCGTCCCTCCACCCGTGAAAAAGGGTTTACTGAATCCGCGCGGTATACATCTGGGTAACAATCTCCTCAGTGTACAGGTCGCTAGCGAATCTTTCTTGGACGTTATTGCTTTTTTGAGCGGGATTCTATTTGGCGGGGATATACCTGCCGGGCGTGACCTGCGACAACCTTCGGAAGTGGCGGTTCAGGTGACTCTGGTCGACGAAGCCTACGGCCTGCGCCACCTCCTGAATGGACGCCCCTCCGGCGATGAGCAGCTTCGCCCTCTCGACCCGCACCTGCGTCTGGTACTTGTGCGGCGGGAGCCCGACCTCGCGGTGGAACGCTCGGAGGAAGTGGAAGCGGCTCAGGCCGGCGATTTGCGCCAGGCGTCCGAGCGAGACGTTCTCGGCGTAGTTGTCGCGCAGGTATTCGCGAGACCGGCGGACGCCATCACGCTCGCCCTTAAAAGGCATGAGACGGTGGCGCTCGTCGGCGTGGCGCACGATCAAGCGCGCGAGGAATGATGTGAAAAGCGTCTCCCGTTCGAGCAGCGGGTTCGCCTCTTCCTTCGTGGCATGGAAGTCGAGGAAAAGAGTTGCAAGGTCGGTGTCGAAGATGATCGGCTCAGGGAAGAAAGGCAGGCCCGCCTTTCTCCCGGTCAGTTCGTGCGCCACCGTCCGCACCCGCTCGGGAGCGACGTAGACTTTTCGGAAGTCCGCGTAAACGTGCCGGTACTCCGTGTCACGGGCCGAATGCATCTCGCCGGGGTGAATCACATTCAGGCTCCCGACGGGCACGGGGTGGCGCGCCCCACGATAGGTGTACTCACCGGGGAAGTTAATGCTGACCCCTATCTGATATTCGTCGTGAAAATGCTTGGGTAATTCCTCCGCCGGGCCGGGGGCATACCTGTATGATTCGAGCAGCGCGTCTTGAAAAGTCCAGACCCTGATTATGTGTTGATGTTCGTGGCTAATGTTTGCTGTGTTAACCATTGGTTCGGATGATAACTTCTAATGGCAATCAACTCGGTTGTGTTGCAAACATTTAGTAGCGGCGTGCGAGAACTGCGCTGCCCCCTTCGGCTAGGCGGCGACACCGAAGAGGCTCTCGACGAACTTCGCCTGCCCTGATGTGTCCCTCCTGCCCAACATTTTCACCTGACCCTTCCTCATCAGGTGCAGCGCTTCGATGCCTTCAATCGCTCGCTCCGCGGTGTGAAACGAGCGAAAGCATTGCGCCGCCCGCCACCTCCTCCGGATCGCTCGGTGGTCTTGCTCGATCGCGTTATTGAGATACTTCACACGCCTGAGCTTGCAGTCGAATGGTAGGACTCTCTCTTTGATGGAGGCGACGAATGCCTCCGGGTAAGAGGCGTGTTTATCTGTGCCGATGGTGAACGGTGAGCGGCGATGATCGGCCCTCATCAGCTTCTTAAAGAAGCGTTTCGCCGCAAAAACGTGACGCTTCGCACTCAACATGAACTCTATGGTCTGCCCTTGGGAGTCTACCGCGCGATACAGATACTTCCACTCCTTACCCACTTTCACGTACGTCTCGTCGAGTCGATACGAGGTGCCGCTCATCTTCAAGTGCGGGCGCATCCGCTTGTTAATTTCTGGCGCGTAACGCTGTACCCATCTCCACACGGTCGTATGATCCACCGACAGCCCGCGCTCGCTCATCACCTCCTCCAGGTCGCGATAAGAGAGTTGGTATCTGCAATACCAGCGGACGCACAAAAGGATGACTGTGGGCTCGAAGTGGCACCACTTGAATGGGGACTTAGGATGCTTCAAGAGTGTGATTCCCAGAGGATGATGACCTATCTAGAGGGCGGATTATAGCTCAGGAGTGATTGCTGCAACACAGCCCCCGTCGAAGTCGTCCACGCCAAGCAGGCGGGGGATCAAAGTGAGTGACGGACAGCGCCAACGGCCCGCGCCCGGCCGGCTGAGATCAGTTCTCGGGTGGGGGGTGATGTTGCTGGCCGTCGCAGCGGTCGGCTCACTGTCCGTCCCCGGCCAGTGGCGGCTGTCGCTTGCGCTCGCCGGCGGGGCGCTGGCGGCGGCCGCCGTCTGGCCCCTCATTAACCGCGGGCCTCGGGGCCCGCGACCGGAGAGGTGTGATCGAAATGAGCGACCCCAAGCGCGTACTCGTCCTCTGCACGGGTAACTCCGCGCGGAGCCAGATGGCCGAGGGGATTTTAAGGCATGACGGGGGCGGAAAGTTGGAGGTCGAGAGCGCCGGCGTCAACCCTAGCCGGGTGAGGCCCGAGGCCGTCGAGGCGATGCGGGAGATCGGCATCGACATCTCGTCGCACCGCTCCAAGTCCGCGGATGAGTTCGTCGGACAGCAATTCGACTACGTCATCACCGTCTGCGACAACGCGCGCGAGACCTGCCCCTACTTCCCCGGAGACGCCGAGAGAATCCACCGCAGCTTCGAGGACCCGCCCGCGCCGGGCGCGGCCGAGGCCGACACGACGACGGCCGTCTTCCGCCGCGTCCGCGACGAGATCAAAGAGTGGGCGGGCGAGTTCGTCAGGGAGCACGGCGGGGCCACAAGCGGGGAGGCGTGATAGCCGCGAGGGCGAGCACTACAAGATAGTGTTCCGGGCCTTACCGGCGGGACGGACGTCTTCACGCCGGAGATACCATTCTGGCAACTTGTCTTCAGCAACGCCCGCATCTTCTTCGTCGACAGCGATGACGTGACGGCCGGCGCGAAGGCCGAAGCCGCCCTCGCCGTCAACGAGGCGCTTGAGGCCGGGTGCGAGGGGCTCGTTCCAGATGGCCGCCTGAGGAAATGTCGCCCGTGACCTCCCGCGCGCTAAAATAATTTTCGCAACACTACCCCCTAAAATACCTCGATAGCTTCCATAGCATGATCACGACCGCGCCCAAAATAATCGCCACTGACGCCGGCCCTGCCCGGCCGTACGCGATTTGCCGCCGCGCCTCGAACGTCACCTTTCCCGTCTCCCAGTAGACCCAGTCATGACCGAGTTGATTGACCGCCCCTTGTGATCCTGAAACCATCAGAATAAAGCCATTACCGGTCGCCGGATTCGTCCGCACCATCGCGCCCCACGCCGGATACGCCCCGCCGTCATGACCCACCACATGGCCGCCGGCGTCATTCTCGACGAAGAGAGTCAGGCCCAGGCCCCAAGTTCCGGCTGTTCCCGGCTGAGGCATCATCATCTGTTTTAGCGTCTCTTGCTTGAGCACCGGATTCTCACCGGCGAACGCCCGGGCGAACTGAGCCATGTCCTCCGCGGTCGCGTAGAGCGCAACTGCGGCCGTAGCCGTATAGCGGCGACGGGGCTGGGGGCTCAGCCCTGAATCAAAATTGGGGGCCAGATCCTGCTCGCGACCTGCGGAGGCAATCGCGTCCAAATCAAAGCTCGCCTTGGTCATCCCCAGCGGCTGCAAAACAGCCTCTTTCATGTAGTCTGCGAATGACTGCCGTGTGACCTCCTCGATCAGGAGCTGCAAGACGGCGTAGTTAGCGTTCCCATAAGCCATACCCGTCCCGGGCTCTCCTGCCACCGTGACGGCATGAGGCTCACCCGCCGTCGAACCACTGGTTGAGCTGAGTGCTTCCTCCAGGGTCTGTATCTTCTCGCCGGGTAAAAAGCCACCCAACCCTAAGCCTTCGTCTAACCCGGCCGTATGGCTCAGCAGGTGCCTGACTGTCACTTTGTCGCGACGCGCATCGCTGCCCGGAAACCGCCACCTTTTGAGGCGGCGCATGACAGGCTCATCCAAACCGAGTCTCCCCTCTTCCACCAGCTTCATGATGCCCCAAGCTGTAACGGCTTTGCTCACTGAAGCCATTTGATAAAGCGTCTGATCGGTCTTCACGGGAGATCGTGTTTCAGCATTAGCGACGCCGAAGCCGTGTCTCGCGGCAATCTTACCGTCGTGTACTAACACCAGAGCCGCGCTGCCCAGCCTCCGGTCTTCACTCGCATCGTTGAGCTTCCGCACCAGATGATTCTCGATCGACGCCAAATCCCCACGTACGACAGCAGGGTGCGCGAACCAAAACGCCTCGGCAAATACCACAGCAATTACGGTCAGAGACCAGAGCAGTATCAACCCGACGGTGACCAAAATGTTGTGACGTAATCGCATTTCTCCATTATCAACACGTAAGTATTCAACAGGCACGCGGGCGGCCTCATGCGGAACTACGCGATTAGGAAATCTACCGCGTACGCGCAGCCGGCCAGGGTGGAACCGGTGCGCGTCGCCCACTTCAGGAATAACCGGTAGCGCTCCTCGTTGCCCCGGCGGTCGTAGTGGTCAAAGATGATCGACAGGAACGCCAGGCACCCCGAGGCCATCGCGGGGATCATGAGCCATAGGGCAACGCCCGACATGGTGGATACACCGGAACTGCGGCGGCTGGGGAGTGGCCGCTCGCCGAAGTAAATGCTGAACGAGCAGAGCGCGGCGAGGACGGCGGCAGCCACGCCGTATCCGATCCGATCCTTGAGTGGCACTGAATTCGGCACTTAGGCGATCCGAGCTAATGGGCTTGCGGCCTAACGCTAGACATCACCCACCGCGCATTCAACGCTGGTAACGCCAAGACCTCGATCTAATTCTAGCTAATTCGAGGGCGGGTGCATGCCGTTGTTAGATTTCGTTCCTTGCCGTCATTCATTCATTCATTGAGTGGACGCTCACCCTTATCCTCTAAAACTCCATCCCAAGGATGAGGCAAAAGGTCGCGGAGCTGCACTGCCTTAGCGTTGCCTAGTAGGACTTCTGTACGCTCCATGTTGCTTTCGTCAAGCTGATGCATTAACTCCCTGCAGCGGCCACACGGCGGAAGAATCGTGCCGTCACCCAGGACGGCTACGATCTTCCTGATGCTCTGTTCGCCACGCGTTACCATGGACGCAATTGCGCTGTGTTCGGCACAAAATCCGATCCCTGCCACAGCATCAATGCATACACCCACGTGGAGATTGCCCTTCTCGGTCAGCAGGGCACAGCCCACGTCACCGACAGAGAGTCCGTGTGCAATCTTTCTGGGGTTGACCACGGCTTGAGCCTTCTGAATTAACTCGTCGTTCGTCATCATTCAATTTGTGTGTCCTGCCATTCAACAGAAATCTAACGCCCGGCATGCACCCGCCCGCACACAATATGAGAGGCATCAGAGTTCACGAATGACATCCGGGCTGAATCGGGTCGGGTGCATGCCGTTGTTAGGCTTCGTCAGGAGCGGTAAGAACGCTGATTGACGCATTCGGGCAGCCGACGGATATTAAGCCAGTATTCTTCCCGCGCGTCCTCATCAATCTCAACGACGCCGCCATACAGCTTGTCCTCTCCGTTCTTCTTCGGCCCTGATACCCAATACTGCTCTCCGGTTTCGGCGTCCACACAGTTGTATTTATACCCCGCGACTTTATGCAGCAACTTCCCACGATAGCGGTAGGCTCGGCGAGAGCGCGTCAACTCGACCCAGGCGATCCTACTAGGACCGTCTAACTCACCTCCCTTGCACTCGACATACATAATCCGCTTCATATATCACCAACCACTCAACAGAAGCCTAACGCCCGGCATCACCCGCCGCGGCGAGACTGCGCTACGGCCAAGTTAACGATGAGAGTGACGCTATTCCGCGGTCGGGTGCATGCCGTTGTTAGGCTTCGGCCTGGTTGTGTTGCAAGAAATACTTCGAGGCGAGAAGAGGTCGTTGAGCGAACTCTGTTAGGCGGCGACACCGAAGAGGCTCGCGACGAACTTTGCCTGCCCCGCCGAGTCTCTTCCGTCCAATCGTTTAACCTGACCCCTCCTCATCATGTGTAGCGCTTCGATGCCCTCAATCGCTCGTTCCGCGGTGTGGAAGGAGCGGAAGCATTGCGCGGCCCGCAGGATGATCGTGGGCTCGAAGTGCCGCCACTTGAACGGTGACTTGTTCTGCTTCAAGAGGGTGATTCCGGGAGAGTAAGGGATGAGCTGAAGCGCGGAGTATACCCGATAGGCGATTCCTGCAACACTACCACCGGTAGTAAGCCGCGTGCACGACACAGCAGCGGCAGTGTAGTTAAAGATCGATCCGCCAGCCGGCCGGCCGCACCGAAGCCCCCTAATGAATGTGCTCCCCAAGACGCATTCTGTCTCAAATCAATTTTCGCAACACAACCGCCTCAAGAGCCTGACCTCTGAGACGGCCAACCGAAGATCGGCCGCCATGTTCCCGGTGACGTTGAAAAGAATATTTCAGGAGCGAATGCGGTGCCACCGAAGTAGACCGTGCGGACATCGCGTAGCGCTCGGATGTCTTTACTAGGGTCAGCGGTCAGGATGACGAGGTCGGCGAAAGCACCGGGCGCGATTCGTCCGATCTCATCAGTCCCCAGCCTCTGACCGGCCGCGCCGGTGGCGGCTACGAGCGCGGAGGAGGGGTTCATGCCCCCCTCTTCGACCAGCAACTCTAACTCGCGTAACAGGCCGGGTCCATGAAAGGAGGCCGGATTGCCGGCGTCACTGCCGGCGAGGATCTTAACGCCGGCCGCCGCGGCGCGGCGCGTCGCGCCCCGCGCAGATTCGTAGCGCCGTACGTAGTGGGCCACCGCCTCGGGAGACGCGCGGACTTTGGCGATCCACGAGGTGGGTGACTGAAGTGAGTCGATGACATGGGGCTCGACGTACTTGATCGCTAGCGGGTCAGAGATTTGCTCTCCGTTGAGAGTCTTCGCCAATCCTTCGGCGGCGCTGAGGGTCGGCGTCAGCGTGACCCCTTTGCTGACCATCGCCGCGATAGTTTCGTCGCTCAGGTCTGGCGGGATATGTTCGATGCCGTCGGCCCCGGCATCAACCGCCAGACGCGCGTGACGGTCGTTGTCCACGTGGACAGTGGTTCGCAGACCGACTTGCCGGGCGGCACGGATGGCGGCGCGCAGCGCCGGCTCGGGTAGTAGCGGCGAAGGATCGCCAGCCCGGCCCTCGTCCAGATATATCTTGATGAAGTCGACCCGAATGGTCGAGTCCTCGGAGGTCATCTTGATCGCCGTCAAACCCTGTACGGCCGCCGCGGCCGCCTGCTCGGTGTTGACTTGGCGAGTCATGTACGCGGCGAGCCCCGGGAGGGCGTCGAAGAATCTGGCGGGATGGCCGCGCGGCGCGGTGATCCCGGGGCCGGAAAAGTACGGCCGCGGCGCTCGCATGGTGCCGGCGGCGACCACTCTACGCAACGCATACAAATCTTCTACATGATCCGTCATGGAGACGAAGGACGTGATTCCGGTAGCGAGATAGACCTGCAAGTCGTGAATAAAGCGCGGGGGCGCGTACTCCGCGGAGGAGATTGAGCCGCCGCCCGAACCGCCGACGTGGACGTGCGAATCAATGAGACCGGGTATCATGTAGAGCCCAGTCAGGTCTGTGACGGGTACGCCCTCGGGCAGGCTGTCGCCCTCCGGGCCGACTTCGACGATGCGGCCCCCCTTGATGAGCACGCGGGCGCGCTCATGGCGTCCGCCTAGCCCGTCGAGAAGCGTCATCCCCGTCAGGATCTGCTCGCCAGCCCCGGGCTTCGGCGCGGGCGCGGGCGGCCCTCCCGGCGCGGGCGGGCTCGCGGCTCTGACCTCGGGCGGGCGTGCCGACTTCAACTCCGTACCGTTCAGGTAGACGGCCGTGTAGATAACCCCGAGGCAGGCGACCGCCAGAGCCAAGCCGCGGCGACTGATAGGTTGCTGGCTTTCCCAGCGGAACAGAAGAGCGTTGGAGGCGAAGCCGACCAGCCCCGTAGAGATGAGGACGAACGCCGGCAGCGAAAGACCCTCGAAGGTGTCGCCGCGGATGAGCGCCGCCCGCAACAACTCGACGACGTAGGTCGCGGGTAGAAAGACGGCCGCCCGCTGAAGCCACTCGGGCATCATGTGAAGCGGCATCGCCGCGCCCGAGAGAAACATCATCGGGAAGAAGATGAGATTGCTGAGAGCGGGGGCGGTCTTCATATCCTGAGCCACGCTGCCGACGAGTAGGCCGAGCGGGATGAAGGCGAAGGCACCGAGCAGTGTGGCGACGACGAGCTGTTGGGCTGACCCGACGATGCTGATGCGGAACAGTAAGACGGCCAACACCATCTGGAGCGAGATGGAGAGGAGAATGTTTACGAGTGCGGTCGCGGCGTGAGCCAGTATCAGCGTCATCGCGGCGAGCGGCGTCACGCGGAAGCGCCTGTAAACCTCTCGCTCCCGCAGGCTCACCATGTGGAGCGAGATGCCGAAGAAGGAGGCCGTGATGAGGTTGATGGTGAGAATCCCCGGCAGGATGTACGCCACCCGCTCCGGCTCGCCGTTCCCGAAAATGTAAGAGAGCCCGACCAGAGAGAAGAGCGGGAAGACGAGATTCCAGAAGACGGGCCATTTACCCCGCCACGTCTCCAGCAGAAAGGCATGGGTGAGAGCGCCGAGGCCGTGGAGTTGGCTCATATCTCCTCCCGTCGCGCGGCGGCCGTCTCGCCCGTCAGTTCGACATAAACGTCTTCGAGGTTGGGTCGCTTCATACGCAGGTCAAGCAGGTTAACGCGGCCGTCGCGCAACAACTCCGCCAGCGCCAGGATTGCCGCCCTCGGATCGGGGGTGGCGAAGCAGTGATACTCGCCCTCTCGCCCGCGAGACGACGCGCCCGCGCCGAGGAGCGGGGCGGGGTCGAGTTCACCCTCGACGGCGATCCAGAGCATCGAGGCGCCGCTGGCCCGCGAGAGCAGTTCAAACGGACTGCCATCGGCCACCACCTCTCCGGCGCGCAGGATAATCACACGGTCGCACAGGCTCTCGGCCTCCTCGATGTAGTGCGTGCTGAAGAGCACGGTTCGCTTCGACGTGCGCATGTCGGCAATCCGCGCATGTATCTCGCGCCGGGCCACGGGGTCGAGCCCGGCGGTCGGCTCGTCGAGGATGATTAACTCCGGGTCGTTGATGAGCGCTAACGCGATCGCGAGCCTTTGGCGCTGCCCGCCCGAGAGCCTGCTGTTACGTTGCTGCGCCTGCCCCGTGAGGCCGACGCTTTCCAGAACAGCCGCGGGCGCGAGCGACCGGCGAAAGAAAGAGCCATACATGCGCAAGGTTTCGGTCGGCGTCAGTTCGAGCGGCAGCGCTGTCGCCTGCAATTGAACCCCGATTCGCTCCCTCAGCGCGGACGCCTGACGGGTTGGGTCGAGTCCCAGCACGTAGACCCGTCCCGAGGTCGGGGCGCGCAGCCCTTCGATGGTTTCTACGAGGGTCGTCTTCCCCGCGCCGTTCGGGCCGAGCAACCCCACCACCCCGCTGCCGTCGACGCTGAAGTTGACCCCCCTCAGAGCACGCACGCTCCCGTAATCCCTCGTAAGCTGCTCGACCTTGATGATCAACTTGTCGCCCCCGTCCTGCCCCGGCTCTCCGTCGCGTTGGCGGCCGGTAAGCCGCCCGGCCGTGCCATGTGGAAGACCACGAAAGACGCATGACACAGAACCGCCGGGACGACGCTCCCCGTGAGCACCACGAGCAGCCCGCCTATCGACGAGATCGCCACGCAGCCCGCGCCGATGAGCAACGCCTGAAAAGGCGTCCGCACCTGTAGCAACTGTTCGAGGCAGAAGAGCCCGCCGGCGATGGCGACCGCGGCCGGTGGAGCAATCCTCAACTCGTCCGTCATTATGCGCAGCAGAACTCCGCGGAAGAAAACCTCTTCAACAACACCGCCGAGTGCCGCGGCCGCCGGCACGGTCGCCGCCGGGAGTTCCCGCAGCCCCTTGATCCACGGAATCTCCTGTACCTCCGCGAACTGCTCCGGCCTTCCCTGACCTGTGACCCGGCAACTGAGGTCGACGAGCAGGCTGGTGAGGGAAATCTGGCCGACGATGCCGAGCACCACGAGCGGGATGTGGGCCGCGGAGAACGAGAAGAGGGCTGAAGGGCTGAGGCCGAACGCGGCGGCGCAGAGAAGCGCCGCGAGCACCCCGAAGCCGTAATAGATCGCGCTCAAAAACAGCGCCCGCACCTCGCTCGGCGGCCGGCGGGTGAAGCCGAGGGCGAAGAGCACGGCGCGGCGCAACGCCTGCGAACGCTCATCGAAGTACCGGAGCGCGGAGCCCCACGCGACCGACAAGATGACGGAGAGGGCCAGAAACCCGCCGAGCGCAGCTCCCTCAACCATGGCGCTCTCTGGTGAGCTTGAAGAGAATGATGTTCTGCAACCCGTGTGTGACGACGGGCAGCCAGAGGCTCTTCCCTCCCAGCAGGTAGAGGCAGCCGTAGATAAGGCCGGAAGCCGTCTTCGAGGCCACGGAGGTAGGCCCGTAAGCCAGATGGTTGAAACCGTAGACCACGGAGCTGAGCAAGAGGGCGAGCGCCGCCGTAAGCCCGGATGGGTGGTAGAGCGTGCCGAGCCAGACCTCCCGGAAGAAGAACTCCTCCCCGACGACGACGACCCCCAGCAGTACGCAGTCGACGAGCGAGAGTCCGCCCTGCCAGAAACGCTGCATCGAGACCCCGCGCAGGAGCTTGCCGCCGGGCTTATACGTCGCAATCGCGTGGATCAGGTACTCGACGGCCAGCGCGACGGGCGCGAGGAGCGCGGCGAGCGCCACAAGCGGCAGGGTCGTCCCACGCAGGGCGAGCGACTCAGTGCGGGTGGCTAAGACGGCGAGCGAGACGGCGACGAAGGGGGACGCGAGGTAGAACAGGAAGGGAGTTGAAACCGCCCCCGCCGTCCCGCGCCGGGCGGCGAAGAGCGAGTAACTGAACCCCGCCGGATAGGCCGTCGCCGCCAGGATGAGACACTCAAGGTAGAGGGTGGGGGTACTCATTACGAATCCCTCCGTGCGCGGCGAGACGCGGGTGCTCGCTGTAGGGCACTCCCGGCACACACATCGTTACGAGTTCGGGGATGAAGACCCGCATCACCTTCCAACCCCGCCCGCGCGTCTCGGGCGGCGTCACGTCGAGGTAGACGCCGTACTCGCTGACTGACGAGAGTTGCCTCACCAGTCGAGCGGTGTCCGAGCGCACGTCGCTCGTGTCGTAGCTCTTCATGCCGGAGAGCGCCTTCCGCTCGCCCGTCAGTTTGCGGAACACCTCGCGCTTGACGGCCGCATCCTCCGGGGAGGCGAAGAAGGCGACATTGCGGTCGAGGTCGGTGAACTCCGACCCCTCGGTCGAGGCCAGGTATTCCTTCGGCATGTAGAGCGGGCCGTAGATGCCGAGGAAGGAGACGGCGACCGCCTCCATCAGACTGCGGTAGCAGGCGCGCGCCGGGTCGAGGTGTCCTTGCGCCCCGAACGAGATGAAAGGGCGTTCCTGCTTCTTGTTGATGACGGCCGAGCCGATCACGTGCGCGTCGAGTCCCTCAATCACTCTGAGGTCTAGCGTCAGCACCTCGTAAGCTGAGTCGGGGGAGGTTAGTTTTGGGGACAGTGAGGCGAGCGTCAGGTCGTCAACGACCACGGACGGAGCCTTCAGCGCAGCGTACCAGTTGAGCATCAACGCATCAATTTCGACGAATTCCAACAGCGCGCTCTGCAAAGCCTTGGCGAGCGAGGTGTGGGCCGCCGTCCCCGTCGAGAAGCCGGGGCAGAATGCCACCTCCCCACGAGCGCGGTTCAACTTGTAGCCGACGAAGAGCATCTGCGCCGGGATCATGATTTCGGTGCCGACATCGAACAGCGAAGGGCAGCTCACCCACCCCACCACGTCGTCACGCTCAAGGCGTTGAAGCCCTCGGTAGTCGCCGCGATTCAGCGCCTCGTAATCCTTCTCGCTGAACAGCCGCAGGTATTCGAAGGGGACGACGCGGCCGCGTCGCGCCGCCTCTTCATAAGTGGCGTAAATAATCTTGTCGGCCAGCGTGAACTGAGCAACCATCAGCGAGTACCGCTCGATTGCCTCGCCGGCCAAACGGATGAGGGCCTCCTCGTAAAACGTGCCGTAACCGCTCAGGTGATATTGCATCTCCAGATGCGGGCTCAGTAACACTTTGTGGTAGGCAGGCATCTGAGCCACCACCGACTTGATCGCCAGGTCTTCAGCGTATTTGATTGGGCTCACGAGCAGGCTTTGGGCGATACCCCCGTGCTCCGAACAGATTGGCTTGAGCACATTCTCGACCAAGTGGGAGCCGTACGGGTAGAAGCTCAGCCCGATGTCACTAGTCGCGGCCACGTCTAACCCTCCACTTGGACTCTCGACAGCATCTCGCCCACGAGTCGCTTCGAAGAGGTATACATCTCGTTCATCTGGGCTTTCGAGATAAAGCCGCAGGCCGGGCAATAAGGCACACGCAGCAGGTCTTGAACCTGAATCTCAAGCAGCGGCAGGTAGATGTTGACGATGCGGCCGGCGAGACGCAGCATGGAGAGCGTCGCGTACAAATAGCCCTCGGAGATTACGGCGGAGGTGAGCAGGTGAAGCGGCGGCGCGAAGGGGGGCGCCCCGGCGACCGCCGCGCCCCCGCCGTCCGCAGTCGCTTCGACAAACTGATGATAAACGGTCATGTCTTCGAGCCGTGCCAGCATTCGCTGCTCGTAGCACTCGAAACATCCGCTCTGAGTCGCGAGTGTCGCCAGCAGGCTCATGAACGGGCCGTCGATGAGGCCGAGGATGAGCGGCTTCTCGGCCTCCACCAGCAGGCGGTTCATGTTCCTGAGCATCGATAGGTTAGGGGCCGCGACGCAGCCCAGCACGCAGGAATAGTTGTGGAACACGCGGCTGAGTCTGGCGAGTGTCTCGGCGTACCCGACGGCGTCGGTACGCGTCGTCAGGTCGGCCTGCGCCAACTCACGGGCGACCTCCATGTCCATCACGTCGAGCGGGAGGCTGATCTCACTTGCGAGTTTCTTCGCCGCTTCACGCGCATAGCTGCTGTCGGCGAAGAAGAGCACGGGGCGCACTTTGCTCGATGCGTACCCTTCCACGCCGGCAAGCCCGCCGCCGAGTAGCGCGCTGACGGCTCGTGCCACGTCCCGCTCACGGGCGTCGTGTAGGAACATCTGACGCCTGAGTTCATCGAGCACTTCGCAATAAGCGGAGGTTTCCTCGCCGCTCGCCTGGACGCTCAGCGCAATCTCGTCGGCGTCGGCCTCATGGGCACGCACGAGTGCATCGTAGACCTCACTGAAAAAGCGCGTCGCACGCTCGTCCTGCCCTCCGAGCCTGACGGCCGCCTCGTTGTAGCTCCACACCCCCTTACGGAAGCGCAACTCCTCGCCCGTGCGGAAGACCCGCACACCCTCCCTCAGCGCGTAGACACGGGCTCCGCGAGTCATGTCCATTACACGATTTCTCCTACTTGCCGACCACCGTCAGGTGAACCATGTGCCGGGAGACGCCGTCGGCGTCGAACAGCCGCTCGAATTTACCTTTTGAGAAACTGCCGACATCGCAAGAGCCCAAGCCGAGAGCCGTGCACAGCAGGTGGACGTGGGCGGCGATGGCACCCGTCTCGATCAAGGCAAAGGCGAGAGCCGCATCGCCGTATTTGCGTGCGTTGCGAAAGAGGTTGTAGACGTAGCCGATCATGAAACCCGAACGCTCGGCTGCGATCTCACCGAACTGCGCCAGGTCCCTCACCTCCGGCGGCTCGGACGCCCCGGCCGGCTTGAGGGCGTGGTGCCTCGGCGCGTAGCGGTAAGCTCCGGGCTTGAGCCCGTCCACGTTGAGCGCCAACACGAAGAGGTCGATCGGGTAGAGCCCGCCGCCGGACATAACTGTCCGTACGCCCACGCGGTCGCTCTTGCCGAGGCCGGCGGTCTCCTGCACGTTGTCAACGTGTAGGTGGCCGGAAATCCCCCCCGCGTAATAGAGAATAGTGGAGAGGTCTTGCATGGAGACGGCCTTGCCGGAGTGGCGTCGGACGCTGCGGCGACTGCGAATAACCGGCCCGAGCGGCTCGCGCACGTTCCTGTACGGGGGGAGTGGGATCAAATCCCCCTCGTCCTCCTCCATATCGCGGTTGGCAAGTGCCCCGACGGCCATCGGGAGGGTGTAGTTGTTGGCCCCGATTACGACGCCGAGGTCGGACTCGCTGCGCCTGAAGTTGAGCAGATACTCTTCGGCCACAAGCCTGTTTCGCGACAGCACCAGCCCGCGGAAGACCACCTCCGGCGACTTGACGACCGTCGTATCGGCGTAGAGTGACATCGGGAGGTTGTTCGAGAAGGTAACGATGTCGGAGAGCGACGGCAGCTCGCGCGCGAAAAACTCGGCGAGCGTCATCTTGGTCTTTACAGGCCGTTCCGCTTTCTCCGCCTCTCCCGACTTGCGTCTCATCGCTCCGCATTCCTCCCGGCCGCCTAGTTGAACCTCAGGTCGGTTTCATTCCAGCGGTCATTGGTCTTGAAGTTGATACTCCAGTACGGTGCCTGCCGCATGCAGGCATGACTGTTCGACGACTCAAGCGAGTTCTGTAGCCGCCAGACCCACGAGCGGACGATGCGATCCGTATCGGCCTGCGCGAACCGCCCGCTGATGCGTTCGAGGATCAGCTTGGTGCAGACGGGCTGTTCGTCTTCGAGCCGCCGCTCGAAAGAGAGCTTCTCCGCGAGGCAGCCGCCATAACAGACCTCACGGAACTCGCAGGTGCCGCAGATGCCTCCGAGATGATCCTTCATCCCTTCGAAGAGTTGGTCCATCCCGCGAGTCAGCTGCGTGAAGCTCTCTTCGCCCTCGAAGTAGACGCTGGGCACGTCCGCGTGCTCGCTGATGAGCGGACAGGGCACGATTTTCTTATCCGGCGTAATGCCGAAAAAATTCTTGCCCGCCATGCAGCGGCGTGTCGTCAGGGCGTCGATGGAGGGCGGTAGATAAGCGCCGACCGGCTGCGGCAGCTCGATGTAATCTTCATGGTCAATGGTGAATCTGATGAGACTCTCAATCAGCCGTTCGTGCAACAGGACGTTAACCTCGGCCGCCTTCCCCTTCCTGACGCGGGCGACGGGGACGCAGCGGACGAAGGCTACGCCCTTATCGATGCAGAGGCGCAGCATCTCGTCGACGCGGTCGAGGTTTTGCTCTGAAACCGTGACCCCGAGGCCGACGTTGACGCCGCTTTTCACCAGCATGTCTATTTTCGACATCGTGTTGTCGAAAGTGCCGGTGCCGCGCAGCGTGTCGTGTGTCTCACGGTCAGGGCCGTCAAGGCTGATTCGAATCCGCGCCCGCCAGTACCGCTTGAGTCGCTCGATGCGGGCGTCGTCGAGTAGCCCGCCGTGGGAGAGAATGCTGATCCAGTAGCCGAGGTCGTGAGCGAAATCGAGAACCTCGAAGATCGGCTTGTAGAGGAATGGCTCGCCGCCCGTGATGGAGACGTAACGATTATGCTGCACGTAGGCCGCCTTCAGGATGGCGCAGATGTCGTCAAGCGGAATGCGCGGGGCGTCCTCGCGGTCGAGGTTGAAGCAGAACTTGCAACGGAGATTGCAAGCGTTGGTGAGGTACACGTCGAGTGCCATAGGCGGAAAGCCCGGTCGAGGAACTCCGAGGCAGGCGCACAGGACGCCTGCCTCAGTCCCGGAAGATGTTCGATTAGCCCGGTGAGGTAAGGGAACGCTTTTTTACTAGAATGGGGCGATCAGCCGGGTTCTGATTTCGCTCGGACTGATCTGCCGCGGGTCGTTGTCGAGAACCATAATCACCGGCCAACCTCTCGCCCGCCCCGAGCTCTCAAGCGTCTCGTAGACGGATTGAAGCTCCTGGTAAGGGCCGGTATGGGCGACTGTCGTCGCCTGCGCTAAACGCACTTCCTCAATCTTAAGTGGATCACCTACCGCCATCCTGTTCGGGACGCGGAGACCCACAGCATACCGGAACAGCGCTTTACCTCTGGGGTCTTCGCGGAGGATGATGATCGCCTCCGGCGGAGACTGAAGTCTGGCCTCGACGTTCTGGTTGAAGGTTTCCTTCGTGAAGCGGTCGACCGCTTCGCCCATGGTGTCGAAGGAGCCGGTGGTGTCCCACGTTACGGCCCAAAATGAGACGGGATCGGTGTTGACGATGGCAGTACCGGCCACACGCCCGTCGCCATCACCGGAGTCCACGCTCGGATGTGCCGTGGTCGCCCCCTGCGTCAACCCGATCAGTAGTGCGCTAGCGAGGAACGCACCTATGACGAACAATCTTGCCTTGTTCATGTCGTCACCTCCGTTAATGCCTCAGGGTTTCACCAGCAACAACAGGACGAACAGCAGCAGTTGCCGCCGCCGCAAGTAGAACTAGCGCCCGGAGTCAGAGCAATGCTCTGGATTCCCAGGTCGCAGGTAGAACCTACCCTGCTGTTATACGTGATCCCAAGTTGACTGACCCGTTCTTGACGTGAGGTCGGAACTTGGCCCTTTAACAGAACCGGGAGGTTTTCGCGTAAGGTTGAGTCTTTGGTTGGCTTGAGTATTTGCATTTTGCCCCCACTTTTTCGGGCGCCTCTAACAGCCTCAGGGTCAGCAAGACCTTTAGCCAGCGTGGCCCTGCGGGAGATGAGGCGTAGAATTTTGCAACTAGACGTATGTGCTCTAGCTACAAACTTTGCAACTGCAATAAAATTTGTATATTCCTTTTCAGGTTTTAAGTCAACCTTAAATTTGCCACCCTCTGCTCAGTGCGCTGCCTGAAACATAATCACATGCCGATGGATACACCAATAGCCTGAGCGCCCTTTACCGGGTAGTGTTCTATGAAAGGGGCAAGTCAAGGAAAAACTTCACCCAGGCCGGCGGTGAGGAAGGTTCCTCCGGCCGCCAGCCCCCCGACCTACACCTCAGCGCGTCAGCCCAACATCGGGCCGCTCGTATTCAATGCCACCGCCGACTCAGGCACTTAGCCTGGCACGGCGCTCCGCTCGTACTCGAGCACTGACGGTTGCACCGGAGGTGCTGACCGGTGTTCTATCTGAGACTGAAGGCGCGCGGCCTCCGCCTACGGCTTTCTCTGGTCACCCGGGGCGGCGTAACGTTGCGACAGAGACGCGCCGGCGGCCGAGGCCGCCACGGCGCAGACTACACAACCCGCAGATACTCAGCCCCGAACCTTCTAAGAGCAGATATGGCATTACGGCGTCCGCCTCGGCCGGCTGACTTCGCCGCCTCAAGTGGTCCGCCTTACCGCCTCGCCGGCGTCGAGGCTCCCGCCGCTCTTCCACGCGGCCAGGGTGACGGCCGCGATCTTGCGCGCCATCGTCACCCGCGCTAACTCCGGCCGCAGCCCGCCGGCTAACAACTCCGCGTACCGCCCCTTGAAGGGCTCGCACCGCGAGGCCGCCTGCGCCGCGCCCTTGAAGACGTACTTCAGTGTGCGGTTATGGTTATGTTACCTGCCGAATCGACAGCGCGATACAAGTACTTCCATTCCGTGCCAACCTTCACGTAAGTCTCGCCCAACCGGTAGGAGGTGCCGCTCATCCGTAGGTGCGGGCGATCCTCCTGTTGACCTCCGGCGCGTAGCGCTGGACCCACCTCCACACAGTCCTATGATCTACTGATAGCCCGCGCTCGCGCATCATCTCTCCCAAGTCGCGGTAGGAGAGCTGATAGCGGCAGTACCAGCGGACGCAGAGGAGGATGATCGTAGGCTCGAAGTGCCGCCACTTAAACGAGGACTTATTCTGCTTCAAGAGTATGATTCCGTCAGGAGGTTGGACGAGCCAGCGACGGATTATAACTGAGAAACCATTCCTGCAACACTACCGTTTAGGCGACCTCCTGAACAGACACGTCAATAGTAACTGTTCAGCTATCTTGCGCGCCTTCTTACACTTAGCGGCCGCCCGCGGCACGCCCCTTCCAACGCATGGAGCACCCCTCTTCCTTGCTTCCTCGCCGTCGAGACGTAGCTCC